>JAKAUF010000309.1 GCA_021827785.1 Acidobacteriota bacterium
CCGCCCGGTCAGCCCGCGAGCCTCACCACCGATAATCCCTTCCCATTGGCGTAAATCAGCGTCGCGGCCAGCGCCGCTGGGTCGTCCACGGCCGCCGTGTCCTGATGTCCCGGTTGCGCGCGTGCGCTCGCGCCGATGAACTGGCCGGGACCCAATTGGCGGTCGTTCGCGTCGGCGACGTCCGGCTCTGTCGCGCCAACCGTATAACGCCATACAATGGAGCCGGTTGTACGATGCGCGGGCGGACGTACGGACGATGGTGCATTGGGGTCGTGATCGCCGGCTTGGCCGTGATTGCCGGCGCGCAGGGCCCGGCGAAAGCGCCGCCACAGAGGGGGCGGCCGGGTTTCCAAGTCACCAGCACGGTCGTCCAGCTTGTTCTGCGGGCGACGGACCGGGCCGGGCGGCCGGTCACCAACCTGCGCCGCAGCCAAATCGAGGTCCTGGACAACGGCCGCCCCGGACGCGTCGTGTCCTTCCGGCCGGCGTGGGCGCAGGTCCCGCCGCGGCAGGTAAGGAGCGCTGCCGGGCGACCGAAGCCAACGGCGACCGCGAAGGGGCACGCGCCGGCGTTGGCTGCCGGCCCGCCGCGCTATTTGGGGTTTGTCATTGACCTGACCGCCTCGCATTACGCCATCCGCGAGGCCCGCCTGGCGATTGCCAAGTTTGTTCGCTCCGGGCATGCGCGGGGACGGCCGCTGGCCTTGTTCGCGGTGGGGGAGCAGGGACTGATGTTGATTCCGTTCACCGCCGACCGTGGCGCCTTCCTCAACCGCGTTACGCGGGTCACACTCCGCTGGTCGCCGTGGCAGGAGGGCGAGGTGCTGCGGGAACTCATCAATGGGCTGCGGGATTGCGCACGCGCCAGCGGCGCAACGAGTGGTGTTACGGGAGCATTGATCTTTGCGCGCTCCCACAATCAATGTGGAAGGGATCTGGTTCACCAATACACCAACGAAGTGCTGTGGCACACCAACGATGTGCTCTCATCGCTGATCGCGGTAGTGCGGTATCTGGGCAGCCTTCCGGGGCCGAAGACGCTAGTCTACCTGGGCCCGGGGTTCATGTTCAGTCCTGGGACCGTGGCGACGCTGGCGTATGAAAGCGATTTAGGGCCGGCGAACGACCTGCTGCTGGAGCTGGCGCCGGAGAAACCGCATCTCTGGGAACTCGCCGACGCCGCGCTGCATGCGGACGTGACATTGGATGGTGTGGACCCCCGAGGTCTGATCACGAACATCAACTCGCTTCCGGGACGTGTGCGGGTGAAACTGTGGGGCCCGATGGGACCGCGGGTAGCGACGGAGTTCTGGACCGAGGTGAATGAAGGCGACCACGACGGGATGGCGGCGGCGGTGGCGCCGACCGGCGGGGAGGCGATCTTCCGCAGCAACGACGTGGCGGGCGAACTCGCCGCCGCCGCGGGAAGCGACGAAGGCGTCTATTACGTCTCCTATGTTCCCGCCGACCAACGGCGGGATGGGCGGTTTCACAAGATCAAGGTCCTGGCGCGGCGGGGCGTACGCATTCGCACGCGGGCCGGATACTACGCGCTGCGCCGCAAGCGGCTGGAAGCGGCCTTTTGGGCGGGCGAACCGGGCAAGCAGGGCGCCGCACCGGTTTGCGTGCGCATTCCGAACCGCGCGCTGCATTGGCAGGGCGGCGGCAGGCGCCGCACGGACTTGCTGAGCGTTTGGTCGCGAATCGCCGCCGCTTCCGGCGCGATCATCGGGTCCGACTTGTGGGCGCCTTATGTCATTCCGGGGAAGAACGGCTACGTGCGCTTGACGCTGCGGCCGCGGCTGCCGGCGGGAGGCTCCATCGTGGTGCACGTCTCCGAGGTCGCGACCGGCCGCGCGGCTGAGCTCGATGCGCCTGCCGGCAAATTCCTGGCCAGCCCGGCCGCTGCGGAGCAGGAGCCGCTAGGCAGCTGCGGTTCCGGTCCCGGCGGCGGCTAGCCTCCATCCATCGGCATGCGCCGCCGCCGCGCTCGCGCGTATCGCGGACCGCCCGCGCCAGGCCATTCGGACCGCCCGGGACAGAGCGACCGCGGGCGCGCCCGGTGGCGCATAGCGCCGGGAGGGCGGCCGCGGCCAAGCGGCTGACGAAGGGAAAATCGCCGCAGCGGGCATTGGAGCGGGAGACGGGGATCGAACCCGCGACATCAAGCTTGGGAATTATGAATCCAAAACCCTAAACTCCTTTGCCTGCTTTGTTTTTGCGCACCCAACCATCCTCGTAATCGGTCAACATCGGGGGGCGATGGCGAATTGATTGCGAGTTGGACATTAAGCCCCGGGCGGCGGCGAAATTTGCTATCGCGCAGTGATCGGCCCCTTGCCAGCGTTACGCCACCGAGCGGCCGCACATGGCTCGCGGCTGTGGCGTTGTCGGGCCTTCTGGTTCGTAGCTTTTTTATAGGCCCATCAACCCCCGTAACCCCTTTGTTTCCGCACCCCCGAAGACGCCCCAAGGGGCCGTTATTGCTTGGCGCGGGCCCCAGCGCGGCTGCCCACCCCAACGCGCGCCGCTGCGCGTTGGGGACCCCGGCTTTGGGGGCCGCGCCGCGCCGCTTGCCGGGGGCGGGCCGCCCTGCGGAATTCCGCGGCCTTTCCGCGCCCGCTTTGGTCCCCGAGCAAAAGGCGCGGCCCCCGCGTTTCGGGGTTTTTGTTCCCACGTTGCTCCCAAGCCGTGACCTCCTCGGTGAGCGTCTATCTGCGTGGGCCGCCGCGCACGGCCCGCATGGGCGGGCTGACGCGGCGCGTCACGAAGGCCGCCCGGCGCGCTGCGGCCAGGAAGCCACGCCGGCGTATAATGGCCCTCGGGGAACCGCCCATGCCCGCTGATCCGGCGACGGCCAACTCGGAGATGCTGCCGCGCCCGGGCGTTATCGGTCGCGGTTTGCGGTTGGCCGCCGGCGCCGCGCTGCTCCTGTTGGCCGTGGAACTTCTGCGCGAAGCTCCCGGCTTCCTTGCCCGCGGCGTCGGCTGGCAGTTGCCCAACGGCGACTGGTGGTTGCTCGCCGTCGCCAGTTTCATTTATCTCCCTCGCATCTTCGACAGTGGCTTCCAGCGCCGCTGGGGCACCAAGCCGCAGGTCGTGGCGCTGGGACTGCTGGCCAGCGCCGCCGTCTGGGACTGGGCCGCCGATCGCGCGCTTTGGGCCCTCCCGCTGGCGCTATTGGTACTGGCACTGATGCTGCTCTTCCTGGCCTATGGCGGAGTTTCCTTCCTCGCCGCCGGCGCCGTAGCAACCCCCGGTTGAGAAATGAGCGCCATTCCCCAGGTCCTGGGGAGAATGCAGGGTCACGACGCGCCGCCCGGCTACGCCTGAGCCGTCGGCCTTACCCACCTGGATCGGTGGGAAGCCAACCTGCGCAAGAAAAGCCGCCGCCGCGCCTAGAACCCGGACCACGTCTCGGCCCCCCACGGGGGATCGGCCCGACCCTGCGCGGTCCGCGAAGGTGAGTAGTACACGCGGCGCTGCTCCGCACCGCCGTTTACTTTTTTCCGCCGGATAACTGTTTTCGGCCCGCCGTCCCCGGCCCACGCGGTCAGGGGTGTTTCCGGTGCGCGCGCCACCACCGCGCCGCGGAGGCCTGGGCCGCCGCAATCTGCGCCGGGGTCATCCGGGCCGCCAGGCTATGCATGTAGGATTCGGCGGCCTTGTGTGCCGCGCTCCCTGGCTTGGCCCCGGCCCTGGCAACGAGGAACCACTTGTAGGCCGCGACGTAGTCCTTCTGCACGCCCTCGCCGTACTCGTAGCCTAAACCCAACCCGAACTCGGCGCCGGCCAGGCCCTGGGCGGCGGCCTTACGGTACCACGCCGTCGCTTGGGCGTCGTCCTGCGGGACGCCCTGGCCGCTCTCGTAGAGCCAGCCCAGGTAATTCTGGGCGTCGGCGTCCCCCTTGCGCGGCGGCCTTGCGGTACCATGCCGCCGCCTGGGTGTAGTCCTGCGGGACGCCCTGGCCGTCGTCGTATAGCCACAGCCCAGGTAATTCTCGGCGTCGGCGTTCCCCTGCGCGGCGGCCATGCGGAACCACGCCGCCGCCTGGGCGTAGTCCTGCGGCACGCCCTGGCCGAGATCGTGGAGCGCGCCCAGGGCTAACTCGGCGCGGGCGAGCCCCTGCGCGGCCGCCTTGCGCCACCACTCCGCCGCCAGGGCGTAGTCCTCCGGCACGCCCTGGCCGAGGTCATAGAGTAGGCCCAGGAAGAATTCGGCGTCGGCGTCCCCTTGCGCGGCGGCCTTCCTGTACCACGCCGCCGCCCGGGCGTAGTCCTGCGGCACGCCCTGGCCGAGGTAATGGGCCGAACCCAGGGCACACTCCGCGTTGGCGCTTCCTTGCGCTGCCAGCTTGTGCGTGCGCGCCAGGGCCGCGGCGCCAACCGGGGCCCGACAAGGGGCGGCGGGGTGCGCTGCCGCGCGCGCGGGCGCCTGGGCGTCCGCTGCCGGGACGATCCATAGGGCGATGGCGAGTACGTAGGCTGCGGCGCGGCGGTTCATTATGCCTTCGCAGCCTACCGCCAAGGCGCGCACGCCGCTACCGCCATGAGGTCAGCCGGTATTAACGAAAAAGATGCCGCCGCGCCCGCCGCTGGCGAAGGTGCGGGGCGCTCGCGCCGTGCGTGAACCTATTGCTTTCCATCTTCGCGCTGGCTTCCGGCGTTTTCGATGGATATACGGCGGAAATCCCGCCGCGCATTTTTGCCTGCGGGCGCCCTAGGCGCTTGGCGCGGGGTCGCGCATTTTCGGGGGAATTATCAGCGGGAAGATCCTCCGCCCGGCAGCCGGGGATTTTTGCCACCTGGAAATCCGCACGCGGCCCCTGCGCTGCGTTCCCACAAACCGCCGCCCAAAAGCTTCCCGGTCCCAGCACCGCGAAAACCATCACCGCGGCGATCAGCCCCAAGACGACCGTGCCCGAGAAGCGCTCCTTTCACTCCAGGCCGGACCGGTGGCCAACCCAGCGGGGCGGGGTGCTGGCGGCGGCGTTTGGGGGCAGGGCATTGGAGCGGGAGACGGGGATCGAACCCGCGACATCAAGCTTGGGAATTACGAATCCGAAACCCTAAACCCATTGCCCGCCTTGTTCTTCGCGCCTTCCGCGATCCCAGTAATCGGTCAAAATCGAGCGGTTTTGATGGCGAATTGATGGCGAGCCTCGCGCGCGAATTCTGTACTTGCAGGCGTTCGCAGGCACTCAGTTCCGCCGTTTTTCTTAAAGGCTCATCGACCCCCGTAACTCCTCTGTTTCCCGCGCTCCAAAGACGCCCAGAGGGCCGTTCTCTGGGTTGTTGTTCCCAGGATGTTCCCAGCGTTTCGGCGGGCCGGCCCACCACCTGCTCTGGACTTCACCTTCCATATCGCTGTGCAGTGGGACGGAGTCCATCAGCGTGCCGCGCCTTCGGCTGTGCCGTGTGCAACCTGAGCCAGTCGCGGAGTCCGAGCGTGGCGCTGCGGGCCAGATTGCTGCCAAGCGTCACGCTGCCCCTTTATCCGGCGGCGCGTAGCCCTGAGCGGCGGACCCGGGACCCGGCAATTCCGGTCAATCGGGCGGCGAAACCGGCGGCTGGACCTGACCCACCCTCCTGCCCCTCCCACACACGCCCGCGGCGGTTACCGCGACAGCACGCCACTCAGGGCCTCTAGGCACCCCGGCACACTCGAGCCGCCGCTAGTGTGGGGAAGGTAGGATAACGCCAGCGTGCCCGGCGGCCCATCTTGGCCCGGCCTCATTTCGGCTAGTGTCGAGGCCGGTATCTGGCCGATCCTTAGCGTAGTTGAGCCAGCGTTGAGAAGCCCCCCGGTCAGATTACCCGCCTGGTAGGACACCGGAGGGTTTAGGCTTAAGTAAATCAAGTCGCCGAGCCAGAGGCCCGCGTTGGCGCCACCGATGCTGCCATCGCCGCCCACCGCTACTTCAGCAGGGGGAACAAATGGGTAGGATCCGTTAACCTCCGGGCAGCTAATCGCCCCGCTGACCGTCAACTCGCCGGTCATTCCACCTGGGACTTGGTCACCCGGGCTGCTCTCAACGCTGGCTATGTAGAGCGAGACCTGAACCGTCGCACCACTTTGATCGGTCAGCTCTCCGGTGTACGTCCCGGGCGCCGGGGGGGGTACTCGCACCGCGGTGAAGGTTCCCTGCGTCTTCGTGAAGCCGGTTGCCAGCTGGAGCATTGTGCCGATCTCCGGTGCGGGCGTGAAGCTCCAGCTGCCTGACATGGTAGAGCCGTCGGCTGCTATCGCGTTTGCCAGAATTTTGAAGGGGCCATACCAAACGATGCACTCATTTTGAACAAAGAGGGGGAGTTGCAGCGCACCGTCCAGCTGCTTCCCCGAATATATTGGTGTCGGGGGCGGAACATACGGGGTCGGATAGGTAATAGAGAAGTTGGTTCCCTCGCAAAAGTGGGCGACCGTTACGGGGGATGCCTGCATGACGGTTGGCGGTTGATCCTCTGAGAGCCAGCCGTCCGCCGTGACGACAGCTTGGCTGGCGTCAGTCATGGTAAACAGGTAATTGCCGGCCACTGTCACGCCAGAGATCGCACCACCCTGAGCGGTGTTGATGCTGGCCCATTGGCCGGCGCTTCCACCGCACGCCGCGAGGGCGAGTATTGCGGCGGCGAGCATTGCTAGTGAGACGGCCTTTAAAATCGCCATAAGCTCCCCAATTATCGGGGACCAGCGCCGGCTCCGGGCAAAAGGTTTCGCGAGAGAACCGGGCCAGGCCGGCACCGCATCCACGAACGCGGCCAGCGTAAGTCCTTCGCGTCCGCCAGCGCAACCAGCCCCCCGCGCGGTTCGGTGACCGCCGTGATTCCCTTCGCGGCACGCCGGCTGTCCGCTTTTACTTGTTTACACCGGATAACTGTTCCGGGCTGGCCGTCTGTCCTGCTGGGTGAGGTAGCCCGCTCCGGGCACTCCGGTTGGCGTTGGCGGCCCAATTTTTCACCTAACAGGGTGCGCGCATGCCCGACCGCTGCCGGGGTCGAGCAGCACCACCGAGAGGGGATTGACGCATCGGCTATCCGCTCCAGGGATCTCGTAGACGGTGTCCCCTGGCAACCATACGCCGCTGTTGACCCGGTCGACCGCTTCGACCTTCCACCACGCCCCGTCCAGGACGAGGAACTTCCCGAAGTCGTGGACGGCTGTCAGGTCAAGCCCGCTGAATCCCGAGGGGTTGCCAAAGTGCGGCGGGGCCGGTGTGATTGCGGCCCGCTGAACCGCGCCCTCCAGGATATTCAGGGCCGCGCGATCTCCCTGGGCCGCCGCCTCGCTGAGCCAATGCGCCGCCTGGGTGTAGTCCTGCGGCACGCCCTGGCCACTATAGTAATCCTGGCCCAGGTTGAACTCGGCGGCGGCGTCCCCCTGCGCGGCGGCCTTGCGGAAAAAGGCCGCCGCCTGCGCGTAGTCCTGCGGGACGCCCTGGCCGTCGTCGTATAGCAAGCCCAGGTTGTTCTCGGCGTCGGCGTATCCCTGCGCGGCGGCCTTGCGGTACCATGCCGCCGCCTGGGTGTAGTCCTGCGGCACGCCCTGGCCGCAATAGTAATTCTGGCCCAGGTTGAACTCGGCGGCGGCGTCCCCCTGCGCGGCGGCTTTGCGCCACAGTGCCGCCGCCTGGGCGTAGTCCTGCGGCACACCGTGCCCCTGGGAGTAAAGCAGGCCCAGGTTGGTTTCGGCGATGGCGTTCCCTTGCGCGGCGGCCTTGCGGTACCAAGCCGCCGCCTGGCCGTAGTCCCGCGGGGCGCCCTGGCCGTGTTCATAGAGCACGCCCAGGTTGACCTCGGCTCGAGCGTTCCCCTGCGCGGCGGCCTTGCGCCACCACGCCGCCGCCTGGGCGTAGTCCCGCAGGGTACCGTGGCCATGGGCGTAAAGCACGCCCAGGTTGACCTCGGCGCGGGCGTCCCCCTGCGCGGCGGCCTTGCGGTACCACGCCGCCGCCTGGGCGTAGTCCTGCGGCACGCCCTGGCCGAGATCGTGGAGCGCGCCCAGGGCTAACTCGGCGCGGGCGAGCCCCTGCGCGGCGGCCCTGCGATACCACGCCGCCGCCTGGGCGTAGTCCTCCGGCACGCCCTGGCCGAGGTAATACGCGCTGGCCAAGCGGCATTCGGCGTCGGCGTTGCCGCGTGCCGCCAATTTGCGCGTCCGCGCCAATGCCCTCGC
>JAKAUF010000147.1 GCA_021827785.1 Acidobacteriota bacterium
CAGCCAAATCGTCCGCCCGCTGGAGAGCGTCGGCTGCTACGTGCCCGCCGGTCGCCATCCCCTGCCTTCGACCTTGCTGATGACCGCCGTGCCGGCGCGCGCCGCCGGAATCGCGCGCATCGCCGTGGCCTGTCCCGATCCCGGCGACGCGGTCTTGGGCGCGGCTTGGCTGGCCGGGGTAACCGAGGTCTACCGCATGGGCGGAGCCCAGGCCATCGCCGCCTTAGCCTATGGCGCCGGGCCGATTGCGCCGGTGGCGAAAATCGTCGGCCCCGGCAATAGCTTCGTCACCGCGGCCAAGCAAATCGTTTGGCCCGATTGTGAGATTGATTTTCTCGCCGGCCCCTCGGAAATCCTTTGGCTCGCCGATCGCCGCTCGCCGCCCGCCTACATCGCCGCCGACCTCATCGCCCAAGCCGAACACGATCCCGAAGCCTGCGCCTGGGCCGTGGTGCTCTCACGCCGCCAGGCGGCCCAGCTGGCGGCGGCGGTGTCCAAGCAGCTGCAAGCCGCACCCAACTCCGTCGCCCGCCAATCCCTCCGCCGCCGCGGCGCCATCCTCGTGGCGCGAAACCGAGCCCATGCCATGGCCATCGCCAATGACCTCGCCGCCGAGCACCTCACCTTGCCCGCCGCCTGGCTGCCGGACCTGCGCTCGGCAGGCTCGGTTTTTCTTGGCGCCGCCTCGCCCGTGGCAGCGGGCGATTATCTGACCGGTCCCAATCACGTTTTGCCCACCTCCGGGGGCGCGCGGCGTCGCGGTGGGTTGTCGGTGGCGGATTTTCTCAAAGTCATCACTGTGCAGGAACTGTCCCGCGCCGGCCTGCACCGCCTCGCCCCGGCCATCACCACCTTGGCCCGCACGGAAGGCCTTGAGGCCCACGCCCGCTCCATCGAAATGCGCTCGGCCCGTGCGGTGCAATCGCCCGCCCGGAGGCGCAAATGACCCGCGACTCCGAAGCCCTAAAGCCGCGGGCCGCCGTCGCCGCCATGCGCCCCTACCACCCGCCCTTGGAGGGCCGTGACGGCCTGCGCTTGGACTTCAATGAAAACACCAGCGGCTGCTCCCCGCGCGTCATCGCGGCGCTGCGCTCGCTGACCGCCGAAGACCTGGCTCGCTATCCCGAATACGGCCCGGCGCAGGCGGATATCGCCCATCATTTCGGCTTGGACCCCGCCCGCGTTCTGCTGACCAACGGCGTGGACGATGCCATCTTCCTCGCCCTGACCACCTTCGTGGATCCCGGCGAGACCGTCGTGATCGCCGAACCCACCTTCGCCATGTACCGCTTCTATGCCGAACGTGCCGGCCTGCGCATCGAAGCGCTGCAATATCAGGATCTGCCCGGCGATCCCGGCCAGGGGCGGGAGTTTTACCTCGACCCCGCCGCCATCGCCGCGGCATTGGCGCATTCGCCTGCTCCGCGCGTCGTGCTGATCGCCAATCCCAACAACCCCACCGGTTCCCTGCTGCCCAACCGCGCCCTCTTGGAATTGGCCGCCGCCCATCCCGCCACGCTGTTTTTCGTGGATGAGGCCTACGCCGATTTCACTCCCGATCCCGCCGGCCTTCTCGCCGCCGTCGAGCGGCAGCCCAATCTGGTCGTTGCCCGGACGTTTTCCAAAGCCCATGGTCTCGCTGCCGCGCGCCTGGGCATTCTAGCCGCGCCGCCCGCCCTGGAGCCCTACCTGCGCCGCGCGCATGCGCCCTACAACGTCAACGCGTTGGCTCTCATCTGCGCCCGCGCCGCCCTCGCCGACGCCGACTGGCTGGCCGAGTATCGCCGCCAAACCCTGGCCAGCCGGGAGCGCCTGCAAGCCGCCCTCGCCGCCCTGGGCCTCACGTGGTGGCGCAGCGCGGCCAACTTTGTCCTGTTCCAGGCGGAAGGCGGCCCGGCACGGAACCGCCCAGCGGCGGAATTGGTCCAGTTCTGCCGTTCCCGCGGCGTTCTGGTCCGCGACCGCGGCCGCGACGTTGCCGGCACGGTCCGCATCACCTGCGGCCCGCCGGCCGATACCGATCGGGCCATCGCCTTGTTGCAGGAGTACTATCGCGCTCCGCAAGGCGGCGTTCCGCCGGGCCCGGCGGCCCCACCGCCCGCAACTCGCTCATCCCCGCCAGCGCCGGCCCGGCCCGGTACGCCGCCACAATCTCATGCCGCTTCTCCGGCCTCCAGCGCCACGCCTCCCGGATCCGCGCCGCCGCAGCCCACGGCAAAACCCTGGTCGCCCCGCGCCGCTTCCCTGCCCGTGGCCGTCTTTGACATGGATGGCGTCCTCGTGGACGTCAGCGGCTCCTACCGCCGCGCCATCGCCGCCACCGTCGCGGCCCTCGGCGGCGCAGGGGTCGAGCCCGTCGCCGATGCCGAAATCCAAGCCATGAAGGACGCCGGCGGCTACAACAATGATTGGGACCTATCGCGTGAATTGCTGCGCCGCCGCGGCGTGGAAGTGCCGCGCGAGACGGTGATCGCCGCCTTCAACCGCCTCTATCACGGTGAAAATGGCGACGGCCTGCGCCGTACGGAGCGCTGGCTGCTGCCGCCGCCGGCGCTGGCCGCCTGGCGCCGCCGCTATCGCCTGGCGATCTTCACCGGCCGCCCGTGCGGCGAGGCCGAAACCGCGCTGCGCGACTTCGGCGTCGCCGCGGCGTTCGAGTGCTGCCTCGGGCTGGAGGACGTAGCCCGCGGCAAACCCGCGCCCGACGGCCTGCTGATCCTGGCCGACCGCTTCGGCCCGCTCGCCGCCTTCCTCGGCGACACGGTGGATGACGCCGCCTCGGCCCGGGACGCCGCCGTCCCCTTTATCGGCGTCCTGCCTCCGGGCCATGCCGCGCCGCAGGCGCTGGCCCGGCGCTTTACCGCCATTGGCTGCCTTGGCGTGGTTCCTTCTGCTGCCGCCGCCCTCGCCCTCCTCCCGGAGGCTGTCCGCCTATGACCGCTCCCAACCCATCCCGCCGCCGCTCCCTGCCGCGCGCCGCCGCCTCGCCCCGCCGCGCTCGCCTGCGCCGCGAAACCGCGGAGACGCAAATCGCGGTGCATTTGGTCCTCTCCGGTCGCGGCCAATACGACGTTTCCACCGGCATTCGCTTCCTGGATCACATGCTGGAGCTTTTCGCCCGCCATGGCGCCTTCGATCTGCGCCTCCGCGCCACCGGCGATTTGGACGTGGATCAGCACCACACCGTCGAGGACGTCGGCCTGGCCCTGGGGCAGGCCTTCGCCCAGGCGCTCGGCCATCGCCGCGGCATTCATCGCGCCGGCTGGTTCGTCATGCCCATGGATGAGACGCTGGCCCTCGCCGCCGTGGACCTGAGCGGACGCCCCCATGCCGTCTGCCAACTGAACATTCGCGCCGCGCGCATCGGCGACCTGCAAACCGAACTGCTGGCGGATTTTTTCGCCGGCTTCGCCCAAGGCGCCGCCGCCAACGTGCATGTCAAAACGCTCTATGGCCGCAGCAGCCATCATTTGGCCGAGGCCGTCTTCAAGGCATTTGCCCGCGCTCTGCGCGCCGCCTGCGAGCGCGATCCGCGCCTGCGCCAGGTTTTGCCCTCCACCAAAGGCCTTCTATGATCGCCATCGTTGATTACGGCGCCGGCAATCCGGCCTCGGTCGCCCGCGCGCTGGAGGCCCTCGGCTATCCCGGCCGCATCACCGCCGATCCCGCGCAGGTCGCCGCCGCGGAAAAGGTCATCCTGCCCGGCGTCGGCCATTTCGGCGCGCTCATGGCCGCCCTCGACGCCCGCGGCCTGCGCGCCGCGCTGCAGGCGTTTTTCGCCTCCGGCCGCCCCTTCCTCGGCATCTGCATCGGTTTGCAGGTGCTGTATGAGGGCAGCGAGGAAGCCCCCAACTCCCCCGGCTTTGGCGTCTGGCCGGGCCATGTGCAGCGCTTTCCCGCCGGCCGCAAAGTTCCGCACACCGGCTGGGCGGAAGTGACCGGCCTGCGGCCCTCGCGCATTCTCGCCGGCACCGGCTTGGTCCCCAGTTTTTATTTCACCCACGCCTACTTCGCGCCGCCCAGCGCCGAAACCACCTACCTCGGCCACTATCCCGAGCCCTTCACCGCCGCGGCGGAGAGCGGCAATATCCACGGCGTCCAGTTCCATCCGGAAAAATCGGGCGCGGTCGGCCGCCTGGTCCTGGAGAATTTCATCACCCTGCCGCGCGCCGCTCCCGTGGCCATCCCCGCCCGCTCGCAACCCCGCACCGCGCCGTACCGCCGCATCATTCCCTGCCTGGATGTCCACGGCGGCCGGGTGGTCAAGGGCGTCCGCTTCGCCGCCCTGCGCGACAGCGGCGACCCCGCGGAACTGGCCGCAGCCTACGACCAAGCCGGCGCCGACGAGCTGGCGCTCCTGGATGTCTCCGCCAGCCGCGAGGGCCGCAATACCCTCATCGGCACCGTCGCCGCCGTCGCCCGCCAGCTCCGCATTCCCTTTCTCGCCGGTGGCGGCGTCGCCTCGCTCGCCGATGGGGAGCGCTTGTTGGCCGCCGGCGCCGACAAGGTGACCGTCAACACCGCCGCGGTTAACCGCCCGCAACTGATCAGCGAGCTGGCCGCCGCCTTCGGTTCCCAAGCGGTGGTGGTCGCGGTGGATGCGCGCCGCGGCGAAGCCGGATGGACCGTGTTCACCCACGGCGGCCATCAGTCTTCCGGCCGCGATGCCGTCGCTTGGGCCCGGGAGGCCGAATCGCTCGGCGCCGGCGAAATCTTGCTCACCAGCATGGATCGCGACGGCACCCGCTCCGGCTTCGATAACGCCTTGACCGCGGCGGTCAGCGGCGCGGTCCAGATTCCCGTCATCGCCTCCGGCGGCGGCGGCGAAACCGCGGATTTCCGCGCCGTCTTCGAACAGGGCCGCGCCGACGCCGCGCTGGCCGCCTCCATCTTCCACACCGGCGCGCTCTCTCCCCAATCCCTCAAGCAACAGCTCGCCGCCGCGGGCGTCGCGGTTCGGACGGCGTAACGTAATTTATGGTGATCCCGGCGATAGATCTGCAAGGCGGCCGCGTGGTGCAGCTCGTCCAAGGCGAGCGCCTCGCCCTGGAACGCGGCCTCGACGAGATGCTGGCGGCGTTTCAGGGCTTTCCCTGGCTGCAAGTCATTGACCTGGACGCCGCCAAGGGCGTGGGCAGCAACGATGCCTTGATTCGCCGCTGCTGCCAGGCCGGCTTTCAAGTCCGCTTCGGCGGCGGCGTTCGCTCCCGCGACCGCGCCGAGCAGATTCTGCAATGGGGCGCCAGCCGTGTCATCGTCGGCAGCGCCGCCTTCACCGCTGCCGGCGTCAATACCGAGTTTCTCGCCGGCTTGGCGCCGCTCGGCACGGAACGGCTCATTCTCGCCGTGGACAGCCGCCAGGGCCAGGTCGCCATCGGCGGCTGGCGGCGGTTGTTGCCCATCGCCCCCGCCGACGCCGTCCGCCAGGCCGCTCCCTGGGTGGGCGAATTTCTCTACACGCACATTGATACCGAAGGCCTGATGCAGGGCACTTCCCTGCCCGCCGTGCGCGAGCTTCGCGCCGCCACCGCGCACCGCTTGAGCATCGCCGGCGGCATCGCCAGCCAGGAGGAAATCGCCGCCCTGGCGGCGCTGGATTGCGACGCGGTGCTGGGCATGGCGATCTATACGGGAAAATTATCCCTGGCGGCGTTGCGCCCCCACAGGGACGCCTCAGGGCCGGCGGCGCACAAGCAAGCGGCGAAGCAATCCCAAGACACGGAGGCTTGATCTTATGAACCTGGCGGAACGGTTGCGCCAAGATATGGTGGCGGCCCTGAAGGGCAAACAAGAACTGCGCCTTTCCACGCTGCGCATGGCGCTGGCGGCGGTGAAATACAAGGAAGTCGAGCGCCGCGCCTCGTTGGATGACGCCGGCGTCATGCAGGTGCTGGCCACGCTGATCAAACAGCGCGAAGATTCCGCCGAGCAGTTCACCGCCGGCGGCCGCCCCGAGCTGGCCGCGAAGGAGCGCGGCGAAATCGCCATCCTCAATGAATATCTTCCCCAGTTGGTCAGCGATGCCGACATCGAGGCCGCGGTCCGCCAGGCCATCGCCGCCAGCGGCGCCACAAGCGCCAAGGACATGGGCGCCGTAATGAAAGCCGCCATGGCCCACTTCGCCGCCGCCGGCCAGCGCGCCGACGGCAAGGCGGTCAACGCCGCCGTCCGCCGCCTCCTGGGCTAAATTCGCCGCCGCCCGCCCGCCGCAGCGAAATGGGATCGCCGTCGCGGCGTCATTCGCCGCCGACCATTCGCCGCCGCCAAAGTGGGATAGCCGTCTCGGCTGTCATTCGCCGCCGCCGGCCAGCGCGCCGACGGCAAGGCGGTCAACGCCGCCGTCCGCCGCCTACTGGGCTAAGTCGCCGCCGCCCGCCCGCCGCAGCGAAATGGGATCGCCGTCGCGGCGCCATTCGCCGCCCCTCGTGGGTAGCTCCCGCCCTGCGTACGCGTCGTCCCGCCGAAGGCGGGGGCGTCGCCCTCCCGGGCGGCGCCATTCCGCCCCGCGCCCGGCAACTGCGCCCCGCCCCCTGCCAGCCGCACTGCAATGGGCGCAAAATAGGCAAAGGCCTCTCGTGAGCACCTCCACCCATCCTTCGCCCCCCGCCCCTCCGCCCCCTGTGCCGGAAGCGGAGTTGGTGGCCGCCGCCCAAGGCGGCGACTTGGGCGCCTTCGAGCAGCTGATGCAGCGCTATGAGCCGCGGGTCCTCCGTCTGGCCATGCGCATCGTCGGCAACGAAGCCGACGCCGAGGATGTGCTCCAGGAGGCCTTCCTGAAGGCCTACGCCAAGCTCGATTCCTTCCAGCGCCAGTCCAGCTTTTACACCTGGGTCGTGCGCATCGCGGTCAATGAGGCGTTGATGAAGCTCCGCCGCCGTCGCGGCGACCGCGAACTGCCCCTAGACCAGGAATTGGATACCGGCGAAGATCTGCTGCCGCGCGAGGTCGAGGACTGGCGGCCCAATCCCGAGCAGCAAATGGCGCGCCAAGAGTTGCAGGATCTGCTCAACCAAAATATCGCCTCGCTAGCGCTGCCCTATCGCATCGTTTTTCAGTTGCGCGACGTCGAAGGGCTTTCCACCGAGGAAACCGCGGACATGTTGCGCCTCACCGTCCCGGCGGTAAAATCGAGGCTGTTGCGGGCGCGGCTCCAGTTGCGGGACAAACTGAGCCGCTATTTCCGCCGCCCCGGGGATGGTTCGCTTCCCGCCGGCGCGGCCCGCCCGGAGGGCCAAGCTTAGGTTCGCCCCCATGCGATGCAAGCAGTTAATCGCTGAATTGTGTGCCTATCTGGATCAAGAAGGCCCCCAGGCCTGGGCCGATTTTGAAGCCCATCTCGCCGCCTGCCGCAAGTGCCGCCAGCTGGTGGAAACCTGCCGCCAGACCATTCTGCTCTATCGCTCGGAACCGCCCCCGCCCCTGCCCGCGGCGATTCACAGCCGTCTGATGACGGCCGTTCGCCGCGCCCGTCCCGGCAAATAATCTCCGTCTGCCTTGGCGCCGCCGCCCGCCCGCCGGGATGAGCCCTCCCCAATTTGCCGTGAATGCGCACCCTCGTGCATGTCTGGGGGCGCGGGCAGCCTCGCCCGCCGCCATCAGCTGCCGCCGGGCCGCCCAGGAGCCGTGGCGCCGCCGCCGTGTCCCGCAACCGCCCCGCCGCCGCGGAAGTGGGATCGCCGTCCAGGCCGTCATTCGCCGCTGCCCAGAAGCGCCACGCGCCACACCGCAGTCGTCGCCATGATCGAACCGTATCGCGCTCGTGAGCCCAAATGCTAATGCTGGGCGTGGGGAAACGTGGGGTATGCCTCCGGCTTGCGTAAGGCCGCGCTGCGCGCGGCTGGACCGGCCGTGGAATAGGCCTAGCCTGTGTCCACGGTGGGCTTCAGCCCGCTGCCGCCTCCCATCGGAAGGCTGCACCCTTCCGCCTTCTGCCGCCCCGCCCGCCTACGCCCCCTGGCGCGTTTCGTAGCTTGCGTCCACGTATTGTCCGCCCGCGGGCTGCGGCAGCGGGCAGGCATGCGCCGTTTTCGTCTCGTCCCGCACCACCGACAGCGCCTTTTGCAATTGCAGATCGGGCCCCGTATTCTGCATTCCCTCGA
>JAKAUF010000083.1 GCA_021827785.1 Acidobacteriota bacterium
GGTCGAGCCCCTGCCCGGCATGCGCGGCCGCGGGCCGGCCATGCAACAGCTCTTTCACTTGGCCCGGCTGGTGGCCCCGCGGGAAACCGCCGTTCTGATCACCGGCGAGAGCGGCACGGGCAAGGAGTTGGTGGCGCGGGGCATTCACCAGTTGAGCCGCCGCGGGCAGCAGCCGTGCGTGGTGGTCAACTGCGCGGCGCTGCCGGAAAGCCTGCTGGAGGCGGAATTGTTCGGCCACGCCCGCGGCGCCTTCACCGGCGCGGTGCAGGCGCAGCTGGGCCGCATCCATGCCGCCCACCGCGGCACGCTGTTTCTGGACGAAATCGGCGAACTGCCGCTCGCCGTCCAGGCCAAGCTGCTGCGCTTCGTCCAGGAGGGTGAGGTGCAGCGCCTCGGCAGCCCCGACGTCTTCCGCGTGGATGTGCGCCTGCTGGCCGCGACCAACGCCGATCTGGAGCGGCGCGTCGAGGAGGGGCGCTTCCGCGCCGACCTGTTCTACCGCCTCTCGGTCTTTCCCCTGGAGTTGCCGCCGCTGCGCCAACGCCCGGAAGACGTGGTGGAGTTGGCGCAGGATCTATTGGACGGCCTGGCGCGGCGCACCGGCGCCGGCGGCAAAGCCCTCTCGCCGCGGGCCGCCCAGTGCCTCGCTGAGTATCCCTGGCCCGGCAACGTGCGCCAGTTGCAGCACGCGCTGGAGCGGGCCATGATCCTGGCCGACGGCGGCCGCGACATCCAGCCGGAGCATCTGCCCGCGGCGCTGCACCGCTTCGCGGCGGCCGAGGCCGCCGGCGCCGCTCCGCGGCGGCCGCCGCGGAGCGCCGGTTCAGAAATTGCTAACCGAACCTGGGGTGGAATTGGCAGCCAAGCTGCATGGGCCTGAGGGCGATGGCGACTTTGCCTAGCACTGGGCAACAAACTCCCCCTCCCGGGGCCGCCGGAGCCGCCGCCCTGGCGGCGGCGTTCCGCGACTTCAACCTCGCCGCCGGCGTCTTGCAGCAGTCCTACGGGCATTTGCAAGCAGAGGTGGCGCGGCTGCGGCGGGAGTTGCAGGGCAAGAACCGCGACCTCGCGCGGCGGGCCGAGGAAAATCAGCGCCTCAGCGCGCGCCTGGAGCAGATTCTTTCCGGACTGCCGTGCGGAGTGATCGTGGCGGCCGGTAACACCGTGCGCGCGGCCAACCCCGCGGCGCGGCGGCTTTTGGCCCCGGTCGCTCCGGACCTGGACGCCGGCAGCGTATTGCCGCCGCGGCTGCGGACCACCTCCGGAGCGGAAGCATTGCTGGCCTTGCGCGGCGACCGGTATTTGGCCGTCAGCGCGGCGCCGCTGGGACAGGGCGAGGAAGTCTGGATTGTCCGCGACGCCACCGGCGAGCAGCGCCGGCGGCGGGAGGAGGAACGCGAACGGCAACTGCGGGCGCTGGCGGAGATGAGCGCGGTGTTGGCCCATGAGATCCGCAATCCTCTCGCCAGCCTGGAGCTTTTCGCCGGGCTGTTGGCGGAAACCAGCGCGGAGGGCGAAGCGCGCAATTGGATCGCCCAGGTGCAGGCCGGCTTGCGGCAAATGGCGGCGACCGTCAACAACGTGCTCCAGCTCCACTCCGGGGCGCCGGTGCAGTTGGCGCCGCTCCCGCTCAATGAGTTCTTGCGCGCCACGGTGGATTTTCTTCGTCCCCTGGCGGAGCAACAGGGCGTGCGGATGGAACTGGCGACGGGCCCGGAAGGCGTGGAGATCGCCGCCGACCCGAACCGCCTGCGGCAGGTTCTGTTCAACCTCGCGGTCAACGCGTTCCGCGCGATGGCTCCGCGCCCGGACGGCGTCCTGCGCATCGCCGCCGACGTGGAGAGCGGACGGCGCGTCCGCTTGACCCTTCGCGACCAAGGGCCCGGATTTGCTCCCGATGTCTTGCCCCGCATCTTCGCGCCGGGATTTTCCCGCGCGGGCGGCGCCGGGCTGGGGCTGGCCGTCTGCCGCCAGATCATGCGCCAGCACGGCGGTGAGATGGACGCCGGCAACGCCGCGGCGGCGGATGGCGCGGTGATCACGCTGCGCCTGTGGCGCTGGCCGGCGCCGCAAGCGCTGGGAGGAGTGGCATGAACCGCGTGCTGATCGTGGATGATGACGCCGGCGTGCGGGCGGGTTTGGAAATTCATTTCCGCCGCCAAGGCTGGGACGTTCGCACCGCCAATACCGCCGCGGAAGCGCTCGCCAAATTCCGCCAGGATCCCGCGCCGCTGGTGGTCACCGACATGCGCCTCGGCGGCGATGGCGATGCGCCGGGCGAGACCGGGCTGGACGTTATCACCGGCGTCCGGGCGGTGGCGCCCCAAACCGCGGTCATTTTGCTGACCGCCTTCGGCAGCGTGCCCGGCGCCGTCCAGGCGATGCGCGCCGGGGCCTGCGACTACCTGATGAAGCCGGTGGCGTTCCCCCACCTGATGGCCACCGCGGAGCGCCTGCTGGCCGCTCCCGCCGAGGTGGCCGCGCAGGCCGTCCCGGCGCCAGCGGCTGCCCCGGTCGCCCCGCCCGAGGGAGCCTCGGCGGCGGTGCGGCGCGGCTTGCAGCGCGCCCGCCAGGCGGCGCAAGCCGGAGCCGACGTGCTGATCGAGGCGGAAAGCGGCGCCGGCAAGGAAGTCTGGGCGCGCTATTTGCATGCCAGCGGCCCACGACGCAACCGCCCGTTCGTGGCCGTCAACTGCGCCGCGCTGCCCGATGCCTTGTTGGAAAGCGAGTTGTTCGGCTATGTCCGCGGCGCGTTCAGCGGCGCGGCAGCGGCCAAGCCCGGCAAATTCGAGCTCGCCGACGGCGGAACCCTCCTGCTCGACGAAATCGGCGAAATGCCCCTGGGACTTCAGCCCAAACTGCTGCGCGTGCTTCAGCAGCGGGAGGTGGATCGGCTGGGCGACGTGCGCCCGCGGCCGGTGGACGTGCAGGTGATCGCCACCACCAACCGCTCGCTGGCGGCGCTGGTCGCGGAGGGGCGGTTCCGCGCGGATTTGTACTATCGCCTGCGCGTCGTGCCGCTGGCCATTCCACCGCTGCGGGAGCGGCGGGAGGATATTCCCGCGCTGGCGGAGTTTTTCCTGCGCCGTTACGCGGCGCCGGGAACCGGTTCGCCGCGGCTGGCGCCGGAGCTGGTGGCCGAACTCCAATCGCGGCCCTGGCCCGGCAACGTGCGGGAACTGGAAAACTTTATCCGCCGCGCCGTGGCGCTGGCCACCGGCCCGGTGATCGGCCTGGAGGCGCTGGAGTGGGATGAGGCTGCTGCCCTGGCGCCGCCGCCTCCGCCGGCCGCCGCCGCGCCCGCCGCCGGCGGGCTGCGGGCGGGATTGTCCTGGCGCGAGGCGGAGCGGCAACTGCTGGCGGCGACGCTGGCGGCCACCGGCGGCAACCGCACCCACGCCGCCGACATGCTGGGCATCAGCCTGCGGACCATCCGCAACAAGATTCGCGAATACCAACTGCCCCCCCGGGCGCAGTGCACGGAGAACCTGCTATGAGCTGGATAAATGGGAGCTATGTCCACGACCTGCAAAGCTTCCTGGGCCTCAACGATCTGCGCCAGACGCTGATCGCGGCCAATATCGCCAATATGGACACGCCCGGCTACAAGACGCTGGGCTTCAATTTCCACCAGGCGCTGGCGGAAGCCGAGGCCGGCCCCGCCGGGGCGCAGCTCGATCCCCGCGTCGCGCCGGTGGCGGGGCTGCTCGCCCGTCCCGATGGCAACAACGTCAGCATGGATCAGCAAGGGTTGCTGATGGCGCGAACGCAGTTGGAGTATCACCTTGGCATCGCGCTCCTGACCAAGGAATTCCATGGCATTCAAGCCGCCATCAATGGAGGAGGTGCGTTTTGAACCTGTTCGGCGTGCTCAACATCAGCGGCTCGGCCCTGGCGGCGGAGCGGGAACGGGCGGAGGTGGTCGCCAGCAACCTGGCCAACGCGGACAGCACGCGCGGCCCCGGCGGCGGCCCCTACCAGCGGCGCAGCGTCATCTTTTCGGCCTCGCCGGTGAACGGCGGCTTCGCCGGAAGCTTCCAAGCCGGCGTGGTGAACGCCCAGGCCGAAGGGGTCCGGGTGGCGGCCGTGGTCACCGACACGGCGCCGGCGCGCGAGGTCTACGATCCCTCCAACCCGGCCGCGAACGCGCAAGGCTACGTCGCCTATCCGAATATCAATCCGGTGGAGGAAATGGCCGACCTGATGGGCGCGGCCCGGTCCTACCAATTCGATTTGTCGGCGGTGCAAGCGTCGAAAAACATGATCTCGGAAAGCTTGCAGATCCTGGCTTAGGCATCCCGGAGGCGCCATGAACCCGATCGCCAACGTCACGCCGCCGCCCCTGCCCGCCGACCTGCGCTCTCCCGGCTCCGCCAACGCCGGCAACGGCAAGGGCGAAGGGGGATTTCTCGGCAACCTGAAGGACGCCATCCAGCAGGTGCAGCAGATGCAGACCAGCGCGCATTCCCAGGTGGAAGGCGTGTTGAACGGCAGCGGCGGCGATTTGAACACCGCCATGATCGCCGTCGAGAAGGCGGACCTGGCCTTCCAATTCATGATGCAAGTGCGCAACAAGATCGTGCAGGCGTATCAAGACGTCTCGCAGATGAGCTTCTAACGGCCGCTAACCCGACGCCTTCCCACTTCGCCCCGTGAGTACCAATCCGCTCGCCACTCTGCCTCCCTTCGTTCGCGGCCTCAGCCGCCGCCAGATGCTATTGCTGGCCGGCGGCGTGGTGTTGGCGGTGGGGCTGTTGTGGGTGTTCACGCGGCTAATGGCTGCGCCGCCGTACCAAACCCTCTATAGCGGCCTGGACCCGACCGATGCACAGATGCTGGCGCAACGGCTGGCGGTGGAACACGTGCCCTTCCGCGTGAGCGCCAATGGCGCCAGCCTGAGTGTCCCCGCGGACCAAATGGACCGCGTGCGGATGCAGATGGCGGCGCAGGGCCTGCCGCACAGCGGCCAGATGGGCTGGGAGATCTTTGACAAGCCCAACTGGATGGGCAGCGATTTCGACGACCAGGTGGATTACCAGCGCGCGCTGGAGGGAGAGCTGGAACGGACCATTCTGACCTTGAGCAATGTGGAAGCAGCGCGGGTCAATCTGGTGCTGGAGCACCAATCCCTGTTCACCCGCCGCGCCCGGCCGGCCAAAGCCTCGGTCGTGGTCCGCTTGGATTCGGGCGGCCTGTCGCCGCAGCAGGTAGCGGGGATCCAGCATTTGGTGGCGGGAGCGGTGGACAACTTGTCCGCCAAAAACGTGGTGGTGATCAACGCCGACGACGGCTTGGTGCTGACCAGCGGATCGCCCTCGCCCTACGGCCCGCGGAGCAGTTTGCAGCGGGAACTCAAGGACAACCTGATCGCGCTGCTGACCCCCGTGGTGGGGTCCGGCAATGTGCGGGCGCAGGTGACGGTCACCTATCACCGCAGCACGCGGGACAGCGACAGCGTGACCTACGACCCGACGGGCCAAGTCCTGGTGTCGTCGCAGGTCACGCGCGATAGCGCCAGCCTGCCGGGTGCGGTGGGCATTCCCGGCGCGGCCAGCAACGTGCCCGGTCCGCAACTGGACGGCCCGCCCTCGGCCGCCGGTGCGGGCAAGCCGAGCCCCGCGGGGAAGCAAGCGGCTGCGGCCAAAGCGAGCGGCGGCCGGGCCCGCCGCGGCGCGGGAACTGCCGCCGGCGGTGCGCCGAATGGCTACGCGGCGATCGCCGCGGTGGGCGCCAACCAGGGAGAAAACCGCAGCAGCGAGGCGGACCAGTATGTGGTCAGCCATGAGGTCACGCACCAGGTAACACCGGCGGGCCGGGTCAAAAACATCTCCGCCGCGATTTTGATCAACGATGTTTCCCAGACGCGGATGGTGAAGGGCCGCGCGGTCACGACCTATCAGCCGCGGTCCGCCAGCCAAATGGCCCAGCTCCGCAGCCTGGCGATGGCGGCGATCGGCTTCAACGCCCAGCGCGGCGACCAACTGACCGTCCAGGACATTCGTTTCCAGTTGCCGCCGGCGGCGGCGCCCAAGGCGCCCAATCTCAGCGACCGCATGCACGCGTTCAGCGCCAATTGGGCGCCGGAGTTGCGCGATGCGGGCTTGCTCATCTTGTTTCTGCTGGCCTACCTGTTGCTGTTCCGGCCGCTGCAAAAGGTGCTGGTGGCGAGCCTGTCGCGCGAACCCGCGTTGGGCGCCAAGGCGGCGCCGCCGGCCTTGGGCCAAGCGGCCCGGGCGGGATTGCCGGGTGACGCGTCGGCCGCAGCGGCAAATGGCGCGGCGGCATTGCCGCTTGCCGCCGAGGCGGCGCGGCCGGCGGAGCATTTGCAGCGCATGGACGACCTCAAGCAGCAGCTGATGGCGACCGTCAAAAAGGAGCCGGAGGCCAGCGCCCGGCTGGTGCGCCATTGGATTCGGAGTGAGAACGCCGGATGAGCGCCGCGCCCCCTTCCGCCCGCGATGCCGCTTCCCCCGCGCCGCACGCCGCCGCCGGGCGCAAGAGCGCCGGCGCGCCGCCGATGACCGGCTTGCGCAAAGCGGCCATGTTGCTGGTTCTGCTCGGCGATGACGCCGCCAGCGACATCTGCCGGGGCCTGGCGGAGCCGGAGATGCAGCAGCTCACCAATGAAATTTCCTCGCTCGGATACATTGATCCCGCGGTCGCGTCCCAGGTGCTCGAGGAGTACTACCGGCTGACGGTCACCCAGGGCTATGTCTCCGAGGGCGGCGCCGAGTATGCGCGCAAGCTGCTGGTGAAGGCCTTCGGAGAGGAAGCGGCGCGCGGGTTGCTGGAGCAGGTGGAGATCGCGCGGGAAGCCCGGCTGGGCAACTTTGACACGCTGCATGGCGTGGACATGCAACAGTTGGCCAAGTTTCTGGAGGACGAGCACCCGCAGACGATCGCGCTCATTCTGGCCCATTTGGGCTCCAAGGCGGCCGCGTTGCTCGCCCTGCTGCCCGCGCCGGTGCGGGCGCAGGCGGTGCGGCGGCTGGCGGAGATGCGGCAGTTTTCCCCGGAAATGGCGATCAAGATCTCGCAGGTGCTGCACTCGAAGTTCCAGGCCATGGGCGAGCAGAGCCGGCGGGCGTATGCCGGCGTCAAGGCGGTGGCGGACATCTTGAACCACACCGACCCGGCGGCGGCGAAGGCGATTCTTCAGACGCTGGAGCAGGATGACGCGGACATGGCGCTGACCATCCGCAACCTGATGTTCACCTTCGAGGATCTGATCGGGCTCCAGGAAGCCGGCCTGCGCGAGCTGCTGGCGCAGGCGGACAAAAAAATGCTGGCGATCGCGCTCAAGGGGGCCTCGGAAGAGCTGCGGGCGAAGCTTTTCGCCTCCATGTCCTCGCGCGCCGGCGAGATGATGCGGGAGGACATGGAGGCGATGGGGCCGGTCCGGGGACGCGAGGTTTCCCACGCCCAGCAGGAGATTGTCACCCTGGCGCGGAAGCTGGAAGCGGAGGGCAAACTGGCGCTCAAGGACACGGATGATTATGTCGTCTGACGCCATCCTATCGGCGCCGCCCGCGGCATGGCGGCGAACTGCACGGCGGCTGCATACGGCCGAGGCGTTCGAGTATCCCGCGGTGGCCGCGCCGGCCTCCCTGGCCGATGCCTCCGGCGAGCCGGGTGCGGCGGGCGGCGGCGCAGCCGGCGCCGGGATGCTACCCGCGCCCGCGGAAGCCGCGGGCGCCGCGGACACGGCCGCGCGGGAACAGGCATTTGAACAAGGCCGGATCGCCGGACAGCGCGAGGCGATGAGCCGCATGCGCGCGCAGACGATGGCCGAAATGAACGCCGAACGCGCGGCCATCGGCATGGTGGTGGCCGGCTTCGCGCGGGCCCGGGCCGGATATTTTCTACAGGTCGAGGGCGAGGTGGTGCGGCTGGCGCTGGCCATCGCCCGCCGGATTTTGCACCGCGAGGCGCAGATGGACCCGCTGTTGCTGCGCGGCGCGGTGCGGCTGGCGCTGGAGCGGCTGGAGGCGAACACGCAGGTGCGGCTGCGGGTGCCGGCGGGACGGGGCCTGTTGTGGTCCGAGGCGTTTGCCGGCGGGCAGGGCTTGGCGCCGGGAGC
>JAKAUF010000264.1 GCA_021827785.1 Acidobacteriota bacterium
CTCACGCAACTCCCGGCGACTCAGGCAACTCACCCGAGCAACTCGTCATCAGACTGGAAGGTAAGCAAACCGCGCCCTGCGGCGGCTTCGGCCGCCGGCGGGGCCCCGCGCGGCCCGGCGGAGATCGTGGGTGCGCCCCGGCGCCGCACCGGCCGACGTGTCGAGTCGCCCGCCGCGGGGCGCACCCATTCCCCTCTCCGTCCCACCGAGCAGTCCGTTCCGCGGCGAATCCGGTACCGGCGTGGAGATCCGGCGGGATACCGCGTTGCCAACCCCTCTCGCGCTCTCATGAAACTGCGGGTTCACGGAAGCAACGAATATGTGTCTCTCTCCCGAGCCCGGTGGCTGGTCTCGGCTCGCCGGGCTCGATTTGTCTCCCCAGCGGAGATCCAGATTTTGTATGGCGCGGCCCACGCCCGCCCCGGCGCAGGCGCCGCCGCGCGGGATGCCGCCGACCAAACTTTGATTGCCTGGAGCGCGTACTCCAGCAGCGGCGCCGCCAATCCCACTCGTTCGCGTTGGCTGCGCGGCCTGCGGATGAATGGCGCGGTCCTCCGCCACGACCAGACCTCATGACCCCCGCCGATCCCCGCACCTTGCCGCATCCGGCCCGATTTCATTTCAGCCAGGGCCGGCCGATTCTTGCGAGCTTGCAGGCCCGATCGGCGCCGGTCCAGGCCGGCGATTGCCGAGCCTGCGGCGGCCGACTCGCAGTCCCCGCGCGCACATCCACGCGTTGGCCCGAAGGCTGCGCCTATTGCCTCCAACGGTGTCAACGCGCGGAACGGCTCGGAGAGCAAGCGGCGCGCGAAGAACGCCACGCCCTGGGCCTGGACGAGCCGCCCCAGCGCCGGCGGTGGCCCGTCCGGCTCCGCCGCTCCCTATTCCAGCTTTGCTTCTGCATGACCGCCGTGTTGGCCGGATCAATCGCCGGACACGCCGGCACACTCACGGGAAAGTTCGCACTGCCCAATTCCTCCCTGCCCGCCGCCAATGCAACCCTTACGCTCCGCCTCAGCCAAGCCGGCGTCGTGCCGGGATCCTTGGCGCTGGTGCCCAGCCCAGTGGTTTGTTACACCACCGCCAATGGTTCGGTCACGGGCCTGCCGGATCCCACCGCCCCACCCGTGGTGACGGCTTCGCAGGGCAATGGCACGCTGCCGGCCGGAACCTATTTTGTTGACGTCACCACGATCAATAGCGGTGGCGAATCACTGCCAAGCCCCGAAACCGTGGTCGTCCTACCTGCCCCCGGCGCGCTTACGGTGTCGCCGCCCGCAGTTCCCGCCGGCGCCAGCTTTGCGGTTTACATCGGCATGGCTTCCGGGGCCGAAACCAGGCAAGCCGTTGCCGACGCCGGCGCGCCCTATGTGCAATCCACGCCGCTCACCGCAGGCGCCGCTCTGCCCAGCAGCAACACCAGCCCCTGTCAATTCACCTTTAACGACGCCATCCTTCCCGCTCCGACCTACTACATCGCCACGTTGGCCGATGCCCAGGGGAATACCTATCCCGGCTTCCCCCAGGATTGGTATCTCACCGGTCCAACCGCGGACGTGAGCCAGATCTACCCATTGGCGACGCCATTACCGATCCGCTTTTTGACCCCCATCTTTGCCAATCCCGGAACCAGCGCCGCCCAGAGCTTAAACTCAAACCTGAATTTAAACGGCTATGCTATTGATAACACGGACAATCTTGGACCAGGCCTTATGTCAGTGTTCTGGTCGGGTTCGCTTCCGGCCCCGGCCGCAAGTCTCGATGAGTGGACGCCCAACTCGGCGGTCGTCCTCCGCCGTTTGAGCGTCTATGCGCAATCTCCAGGCAATGGCGGTTCCGTCGGGGCGGTCTTCACCGTCTCATCCGCGCAAGGGGTCTGCACGTTTCCGGCGCTGCTCCCGGCGGCTGGAACGGCCGGATCGAGCAGTTCGGGTTCCGGAACGTGCTCGTTTTCGGCAGGGCTGCCCATCACCCTGGCCTTATCGGCCGACGACCACACCGCCCGTCCGGGGAACCTGAATTTCGTGCTGGAATTTACCGGCGAATAGCCGCGAATCGGAATGCCCGCCGCTGATTACTTCCCGCGTGTCGGAACCCATCGCATGTCCACGTTAACCGCGGTTGTGATTTCCTCCGGCGCCGAGCTGGTTCTCAATGCCCTCCTTTTGGCATACGCGTTCGGCCGCCTCTCGGAGCGAGTACAGGTGCTCTGGCTAACCGTGTTTAACCACCTGGGCCAGGACGCCGAGGCCGCTCGTCAGGAATATCACCGACTTCGCCGCGCCGGTCGCCGGAACCGGCGCCATTCCTAACCATGCCCGCTCCCGGTCCTCTGCCCTATCCGGTGCCCGCGCTCGCGCCGCCTTGGTCCCGGCTGATGCCCTACGCCACCCTGCTTGCCGCCGCTGCCGCGGACACGGGGCTGCCCTTCTGGCTGCTGGCTGCCGTGGCCGAGCAAGAAAGCGGGTTCAACCCCCAGGCACACAGCGACGCCGGCGCCATCGGACTGATGCAGATCATGCCGGCCACCGCACGCGACTGCGGCCTGGATGCCGCGCAGCTCTGGGATCCCGCGCGCAATATCCATTGGGGAGCCCGCATCCTCGCCGACGGCTATCACATGTTCTCGGAAGAGGTGCCCGACGAACGGCTGCAATTCGCCCTGGCCGCTTACAACGGTGGTGTCGGCACGGTTCTGTCGGCGCAACGCCTGGCCCTCGGCCAGGGGCTGAACCCTCATCTGTGGCAATCCTTGGCGCAGGTTCTTCCTGACGTCCGGCTGGCCGGCGGCGGCCGTCCGGATTTTCAGCAGATCCGAAACTACGTCCATTGCATTTGGGGCCGTTATCAAGCGTGGCGGCTCCAGCCCATGCCGTCTCGCCCGGAATCGCTATCGGCGGTCTGAGCCGACGCCGGCCGGAGGCTGAACCAATGTGGCGATCGCTCGGCGATTTTTTCAGGACAATCGGCCATCAGTTCATCGGTCTGGAGCGCAGCGCTCGCGCCGCGCAACCATTCATCACCAGCGTCGTGAACGCCCTGGGCAATCACCGCTCCGTTGGGGTTTTGACCATCGAGGAGTTGTGCGTATCCATCCTCGGTGACGTGATTGACGCGACGCACGATGCCGAAAGCGGCAATATCGGCGGTGCTGTCACCCTGGCGACGGACACCGTCAGCGACGTGCGGCGCCTCATCGCCATTCTCCAGGCGCACCCCGAAGCGCCCCCCGCTATCTCTTCGCCGTGCTCGACCTAATCTCCCGGATTTGGAGCCGCTCCCGCGTGCGATGGCGCATCGAGGCCATGGAGCGGGAGCTCAACTCCCTGCGAACCCGCTGCCGCGAACAGGAGCTGTCGCTGGACGAACGCGCGGCGGAAATTCGCTCCCTGACCGATGCGTTGCTGCTGGCGGCGGGCGGACACGCTGTCTTCAACCCCGCGCTGAACGAAGTTCAGCTCGCGAAGCCCCTCCACCAGCCCACGGCGCGGCGCTTTCCCGCCTGGCAACGCCAGCAGGAGTTGCACGCAACGCGCGACTATATCGCCTCCCTGCGTGCGCCAGTCGGGCAACAAGCTAACCCCGAATCCCGCTAACGCCACCGGAACCCATGCCTCGTACCCGCTTGATCCCCATCAACGCCGCCACCGGCGCCTTTACGCCGGTGCTGGCTACCATACCCGCCGCCTCGGTGCAAATCGTCGAAGACGGCTCCGTTTCCCCGGCCCAGGGCTTGGCCATCCAGTTTCCGGCGGATGGCTATGCCACGACGGACACCTATCCGCCCGGGCAGCCGATCCAGCTCCATGCCCGGCCGACCGGCGCGCTGGGACTGCCGGCCCAAAGCACCTCCGGCGCTTTCAACTACCGTCCCGCGGACACCTATTGCCAGGTGCGCAGCGCCACCTCCACCGGCACGGTGATCCGCGTGGTGGAATCGGAAAGCTAACATGCCCATCCCTCGCCGCCCCAGTGCGGGCACCCCCGCCCCCGCGGCGCGCATTCGCGCCGGCGTGACGGCGACCGAAACGGCGGACGCGGGCCCCAGCCCCGCCCGCGGCGGGGCGTTCCGCTTCACGCGGCTCCCAAGGGACAGTGGCCCGCGACAGGCCGCTCACGGCGCAACATCGCGGCATCGCGCTGAAAGCGTAGTACGCGGCGGCGCCAAACGCCGGCCGGCCGACGACCCGGCGTCTCTTGCCGCCTCGCGCCCCGTACGGCAGCGCTTGCGTTGGCTCCCCATTCGCCGTCTCCGGCTTCTGCGCCGCAACCCCCAGTACCTATCGCCACATGAACTGTCCGCGTTGCAGGCCTCCATCCAGCGGGATGGCTTTTTGGCGCCCGTGCTTTGCCGCCCGCATCCTGACGGCGGTTATGAGCTGTTGAGCGGCAATCATCGTGTCATCGCGGCGCAGTGCGCGGGACTAACCCATGTTCCGGCGCTGCTGGCGCCGCTCACCGATGCCCAGGCCACACGAGCGGCGGTGAACCTCAATACCGTCCATGGCGAGCCCCCCGCCGAACTCTTGGCGCCTTTTCTTGCCTGCCTTGACGACCAGACCTTGCCCACGGTCCACCTGCCCGACGCATTGCGGCGAGCGGTGCTCAATTTGGATCATTCTTTGGCGGAAGCGTTCGCCGCGCTCCAGCCCCCGGCCCGATGGAACCGTCCCTCGCCGCGTACGCCTCTGCCCCGGCGTCACGCGGATACCTCATCCAGCGATACGACATGCGGGTGAGGATAGCCTGGCAGCCCAACGCCCTACTGGCCAATGCCGCCTCCGAATTTCACCATCGAAATCGGCGCCCCCCAGGCCTACGCGCGCGCCAAGTCCCTACTCAATGCCGGACGGCATCCCGTCTTCATCGGCCCTAATATGGTGGCCCGTTCCGCCCGGCAGGGCGGATTGCTGTTCGCCGTCGTGCGCCGCGGCCAGATTCCTCGCGATGCCGCTGTCGCTTTGGTCAACGTACGCACCTCGACTCTGCTGGTCCTGAATGTCCATCCCCATTTTCGCGGCGCGGGGTTGGGAAGCAAGTTTTTGGAGTTTCTGCGGCCGAACTTTGCCCGCGTTTTGGCCACTACCGTACCGTGGTTTCAACAGCGCGACTATGCGCCGCTAGGTGAACCGCGGATGGGCCGGAGCTTGCTGACGCAAGTGATGGTGCGCCAAGAGCTGCTCGGATTGGCCGGCCGCATGGCCCAGCACTTCGGTGAAACCTGTCCGTGCGCGCTGCCTTAGACCCCGGCCGCGCGCGCGATGGCAACTTCGAACAGCCCCAATCGCCCCAGCATCGGAATCGGCGCCGGCAGCCATCGCGGTTCTTCAAGGATCCAATGCCACTGTCCGGGAAGCGCCCACCGCGACTGGCTGTCGCGGATGCAATCCGTTAACTCCACGATCCCCAGGCAGCAGCCCGTCGCCAGATCCTGGGGATGCAGGCCGAGTTGCCGGCAAGCTCCTGTGTCCAGGTGGCGCGCCGCATGGATCAAGAGCGGCCCGCGATAGCGCGTCGGCCAGCCGCGGTTCTCCACGTCCTTACCGAGCGCCAAAATCGCTTGCGCCCACGGTTGACGCACGCTCAAGCATTTCACGTTTGCATTTTCCCCCACGTTGCCTCACCGCGCCATGGTTGTGGGCTCGGGGGGCACATCTTGTATCCCAATTCAGGAGCATTCCATGAGCTTTCTATCCACCCTCGCCGGTGTTCTTCCCTTCGTTGGCAGCATCGTCCAAGGCATTGAGGCCCTGTTCGGACACGGCAACGGCGCCCAGAAGAAGTCCGCCGCCATTTCCGCCGTGCAAGCCGGTCTGGGCGCCTATGGCGCGGTGACGGGCGCTGACGTATCGAGTTCCTCTCTGCCGACGGACCTGGGCGCACTTATTGACGCGGCCGTCGCCGTCTACAACGACCTCGGCATCTTTACCCACTCCGCTGGGACGGCGCCCACCCCCGGCGTTTCCGGCGGTTCGAGCGCCAGCACGGCAAGCGCAAACGCTGCAACCCTGGCCCCGGCAGGCAAATAAATCCCGCTTAGCGCAAGGAGCCTCATATGTCTTGGACCCTCACTGTTTCCGCTCTTACCCGCGGCGAGCAGACCATCAACGCCTTCGGCTCACTCGCCTTCGCGGGCAATTACACTTCCGGCGGCGACGCCGCCGGCGCCTTGGGGTACGGCGCCAACGCCGCCGGATTCCCCCAGCTACGCATGGAATCGGTGATCCACGCCGGCCAGATGCCGATCTCCGGCCGCGTGGATCTCGGCAATGGCTACCAGGGCCAATTCCTGCCCTCCGGCGGAGCCGGGATTTTGCCGGCGCTCAAGATTTTCGTCGCCGCGACCGGCGGCGAACTTGCCGCCGGGGCCTACCCCGCGGCCCTAACCGGAGCGAGCTCCGCGCAAGCGAGCTTAACGTACGCGAAAAACATTTAGTGTTTTTCGGTGTTTTCGCGCCGACCGCAGCAATGTTCACCATTGCTGCGGCCGGCCGGCGCGGGCCTAGCAGGCTCAGAACGGGCTCCGCCGCTGTCGGGCAATGCCCATTTCCAGATGAATCTACCCGCCCCGCCCATGCCAACATTTGGCCCCGACCCGGCGTCGTCCGTCGTGCGCGCCATGCGCACGTCACACCACGGACACCAACAATGGCTAGGCATTGTCTGCTCCCCGGCCGATGCGGCCGGCGCCCTCACGCCGCAACCGTCGGTTGACGCGATGATCGCCGAAGCCGAGGCCCACCTCGTCGCCTGCGGCATTGGCCACGGTGCGCTCCAGATCACGCTCTTCTTCGAACTCTAGCCACGACGCCGCGAGCGCTCTCGCACCGTTCATGGCAATGAATTAAGATCCCCATGCTCAGTCAGTCCATGCGTTTGCAACCCCGCCGGAAAGCAGCCCTGGCGGTTTTTGCCGTCCTGTTCCTGTTGGCGACAGTGCCGGCAAGCGCGCAGATGGTCGGCGGGGCCGGCGGCGGTTCGTCCACCGGCAACGCCACCAGCTTGCAGGGCAAGGCGGTCAGCGCCACCGCGCCCAGCACCAACAGCGTGCTCACCTGGAACGGCTCGGCGTGGGCACCGGCGGCGCTGGGCACCGGCAGCGCCATTTGGTCGGGCATTGCCAACCCCACGGGCAACCTAAGCTTGACGATGGCCGGCTACACCACGCAGTTTTTGTGGGGTTCGGCCAGCGGCACCACGCCGCTGTTTGAACTGGCCGACTCGGCCAGCGACACCGGCACCGGCGTCATGCTGCGCGTGACCACCGCCGCCGGCTCGACCGAGATTCCCATCCAGTTCGACGCCAACGGCGCAGGCGTCGAGTTGACCGCCGCCGGGCAACTTACCGTAGTCGGCGGCGGCCAGATCAATAGCACCGAGCTGCAAGGCAAGAGCGTGAGCGCGACCGCGCCGACCAGCGGCCAGGTGCTCGGCTACAACGGCAGCCAGTGGGTGCCCGAAGCCGATCCCGGCGGCGGCGGTTCCAGCCTGGTTTGGTCGGGCAACGGCATCAGCGGCAACGCCACGCCCACGACGATCAGCCTGGGAACCAACCTCAGCGGCTCGCTGGCCGGCGGCACGCTGACGCTGACCGCCTCCGGCTCGGGCTCCAGCGCGTTCAGCGCCATCACCGGCGGCACCAACACCAGCGCGGCGATGGTTGTGGGCACCGGCGCGAGCCTGACGCCGTCGGGCGGCACGATTGACGCCAACCAATTACAGGGCAACGCGGTTGCCGCGACGGCGCCGGCGAACGGGCAAATGCTCGGCTGGAACGGCAGCGCCTGGGCGCCAACGACCGAGGGCGGCTGCTTCAACGTGCAGCTGTACGGCGCGGTGGGCAACGATTCCACCGACGACACCAGCGCGGTCGAGGCCGCCATCGCCGCGGCCAACTCCGCCGGCGGCGGCTGCGTCTTCTTCCCGCCCACCGGCAGCAAGTACCTGATCACCGGCGAGCTGATCATCCCCGACAACACCGGCAACAATCCGCCCACGCAAGACGCGATCGAGTTCGTAGGCGT
>JAKAUF010000056.1 GCA_021827785.1 Acidobacteriota bacterium
TGTGGATGAGTTCGTGCGGCGGCTGGACAAAAGCTTCGCCGATTTGGCCAAGGCGTAAGGCCGGTTACGCGGGCGAAGCGGCGCGGCGGCGGCTAGGCCTTTGGGCTCGCGGCGCGGCTCATGCCGGCGGTGAGCCGGGGGCTGGGGCGCCGGGTGGGATGCCCGCCGGCGTGCCGGCCTTCACTTGGCCGTAGTTGAGCAGGCTGACGATGACCACCCCGCCGGCAACATTGCCCAGCACCGCCGCCCATAGCCAATGGAAATAGCGGCCCACGGGCAGGCCATGGGCCATCACCGCGGCTAGGATCTCGGCGCTGGTGGCGACGCAGTGGTCGAAATGGCCAAGCGCGATCACGAACACCAAAATCCAGGTCACCATGATTTGGCCCGTGGTCCAGCGGCTGGCGCTGACCATCCAGGCGACCAGCGCCATCAGCCAGCCGGCGATGACGGCGCTCCAAAACACATGGCGGTCGGAAAACGCGGCGGCGCGCAGCCCGATCGCCGCCAGGGCGCCGGCGGTGGCGGGTTGGAGCGCATGGCTGCGCATCGCCAGCCAGGCGAAGGCCAGCGCGCCGAGCAAATTGCCGCCAAGGATGAGCAGGCCGAACCACAGCGCGCGCTTGATCTGCCGCCGTTCGCTGAGCACCAGCACGACGGGATACAACGTGTTCTCGGTGAAGAACTGGGCGCGGCCAATGATGACGGCGATAAAGCCGATCGGATAGACCATCGCGCCCAACAGATTTGCGGCTCGGCCGGTACCCCAAACGGCCTCGATCAGCGCCATGGCCAAGGCGCTGATGCCGATGGTGATGCCGCCCGCCGCGGCGGAAAAGGCCAAGCCCAGCACCGGGCGGTGCAGCTCATCGCGCGCCGTGTCGCAGACCGCCTCGAAGATTTCGCTGGCGTTCAGGCGCTGGGTGCTTTTTTCCAGCCCCTCCGCCGCCGAGGCGGCGATGATCTCTTCCGGCGGCGGCGTGGGCTCGGGATTTTCCGGCAACGGAAGCTCGGGCATTCCCTTAGCAGATGCACCGGCCGGCGGGCTGCGGCGCGGCGCTCAACCCGAGTGGCTAGTTTCGCCACTGCCGCCGTGCCACGCCCCGCGGCGCGGTGGACACGGAGCGCAAAGGCGTCGGGCTGCTATGCTTTGCCCATGGATGTAGACAAGGCCATCCAGTTCATCTTGGATGGTCTCGCCCGCTTAGAGGCCAATGCCGGGCGGCATGACGAGGAGATCGCCGAGCTGCGCGCCCGGCTGACGGCCTTGGCCGGGCTGGTGAGCACCCTGGCGGAGACCATGAACAGCCTCGCCCTAGCGCAGCAGCAAATGGCGATCTCGGAAGCCGAATCCCATCGGAGGCTGAACGAGTCGCACGCGGAATCCGAGCGCGAGCTGCGCATCGCCCTGGCCGAATTGTCCCGGGAACGGAAGGAAGCCGAACAACAGCTACGGCTGGCCCAAGCTCAGGCCGAGGAAAAGCTGCGCGCCTCGCAGGCGCAGGCGGAGGAAAAGCTACGAGCCTCGCAGGCGCAGTCGGAGGAAGCATTGCGAGCCGCGCAGGCACGGTCCGAGCAGAGCCTGCGAGCACGCCAGGTGCAGTCCGAGGAGAGGCTGCGGATGGCGATGGAGGAACTCGCCCGTTCCCAGGCCGACTCCGACGCCCGCCTGCGTGCGCTGACCGAACTGATGGATCGGACGCAACGGCCGCCGCAATAGCCGCGCGAGCGTTAATGATGGGCGCGGGCCCCGCGCCGTCGCCGCCGCCGCACCTAGGCGGGAGCGCCATCGGCGCCGGCCGCGAGGATGCCGGCCGCCGCGGCTTAGCGCGGCGGTTGCTGCCGCCAACCAGGGGCCGATTTGCTGGGCTGGGCGGCGGCGCGGGCGGCGGCGGTATCGTCGGCGGCTTGCTGGCCGGCGTGAACGATGGCCCAGCGGGTGAGGAAGGCGCCGGCCAAGCCCAGCAATCCCGCTTGCAGCGTGCGGCGCTTCAGGCGGGAACGCACGCCGGCATCGCGCGCCGCCAGACTCTTGGGCGCCGGCGCCAGCGCCGCGGCGGCCCAGCTTAACCCCAGCCCCGCGGCCAATTGCCAGCCGCGGCGGCCCGTCCATAGCGCACGGCCGGCACGCCCGCTGCGGGCGCAGTGGGCCACCAGCAACCCGGTCTCCGCCGCCTTGGCGGCATGGGAGATGCGATCCAAGGCGCGCATCCCCGGCGGCGCGGCTTGATCGCGCACCGTCAAGTGCAGGCGCAGCACGTCGCTGGCGGCGGCGAATGACGACGCGACGAAGACGCCGCCCATCCAGGGGCTTTGGCTCCATGCCGGCACGCTCGTGCCCGCCAGCAGCACGCCGGTGTAGCCGGTCATGCCTAACGCCAATGGCAGGCCCGCGGCGCCGATGGCATGCATGGGCAATCGTCGCGCCAGCGGCGCAAGCGGCCCCAGCACGCCGGCTTGCCCGGCGGCATGCGCGGCGCCCAGGGCGGAGACGGCGCCAAATCCGGTCAAGATCCAGGAGCCGAGATTCATCGGCGAGCCGGGCTTCCAGACCCGCAGCATATAGGGAAAACGAGCCGGGCGGCCCAGGTCCCAAATCAACAGCCCCGGGCACGGCAGCAGTGCCGCCAAGGAAGTCTCAAATCCGGCGCGGCGCAGGGCGGCGGCATCCGGCGACGCGGAGAAATGGTCCGCCAGGCTGGCCAGGGCGAAGGAAGCGCCGGAGATGCCGCCGAAAAAGAAATAGGCGGCGATCTGCCATTTCCAGGTGGGGCGCTTCAGGTAGGGAATGCCGTAGTAGGGCTCGGCGGATGCGGCGCTAGAAGCAGCGCGATCGCCGGCGGGGCGGCCGCCGGCGCGGGCCAGCGTGGAATGCGAAAAGCCTTCGAACGCGGAACGGTTCATGCCACCTCGTTTTCCGCTTCCGCCGGGCGGCGCGGAGCCGCTGCCTCGCGGCCGAAACTGGCGGCGAAGGCCCAGCCGGCGACCGCGGCCATGGCTACGGCCGTCAGCGCCGTCCAAGCGTAGTTGCGCGGCAGATGGGCCCGCGGGCGGCGCGGCGCGGCCGGCAAGTTGTAGGCCTCCGGCGCATCGGTCAGCAGAAAAAATGCGCCCAGGGACGAGTATTCGCCCGCCGGCTCGGCGCCGTACAGATACGCCTGGTCCTCGCCGCGGGCGCGCACTTGCTCCAGGCGCTGCCGCGCGCGGGCCCGCAGTTGCGACAACGGGCCGAACTGGATGCTGTCGGTGGGACAGGCCTTGGCGCAGGCGGGCTCCAGGCCGTCTTTCTGCCGGTCGTAACAGAGCGTGCATTTGTGCACCCGGCCATCGCTCTCGGCCCGGTCCAAGACGCCGAACGGGCAGGCGGAGACGCAGTAGCCGCAGCCATTGCAGATGTCCTGCTGCACGTAAACATTGCCGAATTCGTTGTAGATGAGCGCGCCGGTCGGGCAGGCCTCCTCGCAGGGGGCTTGCCGGCAGTGCTTGCAAACATCGCTGACCATCAGCCAGCGAATCGGCGCGCCGAGCTCCGTGCCGATGGCCGACTCGGCCGGCGGCGGCGCCAGCGCCGCCGGGGCCGAACGGCCGCCGCCGTCGCAGGGGCGCTCGGCGAACGCCACGTGCCGCCAGGTCGCGGCGGAGAGGGCGTGGGTGTTGTCGTAGCTGGTCCCCCGCCACTCATAGCCGTCGGCGGGAAGCTGGTTCCATTGCTTGCAGGCCACCTCGCAGGCTTTGCAGCCGATGCAGAGCGTGGCGTCGGTGAAAAAGCCCGTGGGCTCTTGTGGCGCGGGCTGCGCGGCGGCGGTGAAGAAGGCGGCGGGCATGGGGATCAGCGGCGCCTTTCTCGCAGCGCCGCGCCTTCGGGCTGGGCGGCGGGCGGCGTTTGCGGCATCGGCTGCCATTCCGGCCACGGCTGCGGCGCATTGGGACGCGGCGGCCGGGCGACGCGGGCGTGACGGCCGCGGCGCAGATTGCAGGTGAAGGCCTTGGCCTCATGCATCGAGACGTTGGGATCGGTCAGCAACGACGTCAGGTCATTGGCCACGGCGCCGACCACCTGCCCCGCGTAGCCCCAATGGAACGGTATCCCGATCTGATGGACGATCCGCCCATCCACGCGCAGGGGCTGAATGCGCGGGGTCACCAAGGCGCGCGCCTCAATCGCCGCGCGGGCGTTCCAGACGGTGATCCAGTCGCCGTTCGCCACGCCCTTTTCCTCCGCCAGCAGCGGGCTCATCTCAATGAACATCTCCGGCTGCAATTCGCTCAGCCAGCTATTGTGGCGGCTCATGGCCCCGGAAAGATAATGCTCCGTCAGGCGGAACGTCGTGGCCACGATGGGATATTTGGGGTCGGCCGGCTTGGCGTAGCGGTTCAGCTTATGGCGATACAGATGCGTGGCGGGATCGCTTTGCACCGCATATAGCCGATTCTTCACCGGCGACTCCACCGGCTCATAATGCGTCGGCAACGGCCCATCCCGCGTTCCGCTGGGGGCGAAGAGCCAGCCCTTGCCGTCGGGCTTGAGGATGAACGGCGAATTGCCCCCGATCGCCTCCATTTGGTGCGAGCGCTTGCCGGGGCGATACGCCGGATCGCGGTCGGGCGGGAAGTCGGGGTGGTCCAGTCCGGTCCATCGGCGTGTTGCCGCATCCCACCAGACGTATTTTTTGCGCTCCGACCACGGCCGGCCGTCGGGGTCGGCGGAAGCGCGGTTATAAAGGATGCGCGTGTTGGCGGGCCAGCTCCACGCCCACTCCGGCTCCGCCGGATTCCCCGGCGTACGCCGCCGGCTGCGCGCCCGGTTGTTGTCCTTCTCGGGAAAGATGCCGCTGTAGATCCAGCAGCCGCAGGCGGTCGAGCCGTCGTCTTGCAACTCGTGATAACCGGCGACCTGCCGGCCATCGGCGACGCGATAGCCGTTGATCTCCCGCAAAATCTTCTCCGCATCCGGCTCGCCGGCGATGCGGCTGGGCGTGCCATCGGGCAAAATGCGCTCCGCGTCCTCGCCGTAGTCCCAGGTCAGGTGGCGCAGGCCTTGATCGCGCGGCCGCTCGGAATCGCGGTACACCTCTTTCAGGCGCAGGCCCAACTGGTAGACGAACCAGGCGTCGGAGCGGGCGTCGCCGGGAGGATCCGCGGCCTTGTCATGCCATTGCACCAGGCGGCTGGTGTTGGTGAAGCTGCCGTCTTTTTCCGCCGCCATCGCGGCGGGGATAAAGAAGATTTCGGTGGCGATCTTCTTGGGATCGGCGCCGTCGGGATCCTTGTACCAATAGCTCGCCGTCTCCGTCTCGAACCAATCCATCAGCACCAGCCAATCGAGCTGGCGCAAGCCGGCGCGCGCCAGGCGGGCATTGGGATTTCCCCCGGCCGGGTTTTGGCCAAAAATCAAGTAGCCGCGCACCTGGCCTTGGGCCATTTTGTAGGCATAGGGAAGCTGCGAATAGTTGTCGTCAATTTTCGGCACCCAGGCGAAGCCGAAATCGTTCTCCGGGCTCGCCGCCGCTCCGTACCAGGCCTTCAACAGGCTGACGGCGTATTTCGGAAAGCTGCTCCAGACGCCATTGGCGACGTGCTCCTGGCGCAGGTAGCGGGCTAGGGTCTCATGCTGCCGCGCCGTCGCCGGTTGGGGAATGTAGCCGGGCAAAAGATTGTAGAGCGTGGGGATATCGGTCGAACCCTGAATGCTGGCGTGCCCGCGCATGGCCATAATGCCGCCGCCGGGCCGCCCGATGTTGCCCAGCAGCAACTGCAATATGCCCGCGGCACGGATGATTTGCACTCCGATGGTGTGCTGCGTCCAGCCGACGGCGTAGACGATGGCGCTGGTGCGCTCCCGGCCGGAGTTGCGGGCGAGGGCTTCCGCCACCTGGGCGACCGCCTCCGGCGGGCAGCCGCAGATGGATGCGACCATCTCCGGCGTGTAGCGGGAAAAGTGGCGGCGCAAAATCTGGAACACGCAGCGGGGATGTTGCAGCGTGTCGTCGTGCTTGGGGTCGGCGTTGTCAATGGCGGCAAGCTTTTCGCTCCAGCTTTCGGCGCCGATCTCGGGCGGCGTTTCGGTGGGCGGCGCCGCCGGCTCGCTGGCATAGTTCCACGCCTTGGCGCCGCTTTCATATTGATGCTGCCGCGGCCGGAAGCCGTCGAATAGGCCGTCGCCGTCCTCGGTGTCGGTGAAGTTCTTGTCAATGATGGTGCCGGCGTTGGTGTAATGCCGCACGTACTCCTGGAACCATAAATCGTTCTCCAGCACGTAACGGATTACGCCGCCCAGGAACGCGATATCGGTCCCGGCGCGGATCGGCACGTAGCGGTCGCAGAGCGCGGAGGTGCGGCTGAAGTGGGGGTCCACATGGATCAGGGTGGCGCCCCGCTCCCGCGCCATCAGCGGAAAGCGGAAGCCCACCGGATGCGCCTCGGCCATGTTCGAGCCCATGATCAGCACGCAATCGCTGTGCTGGAGGTCGCGCTGGGAAGTGGTCGCGGCGCCGCGCCCAAACGACGTGCCCAGACCGGGCACGGAGGCGCTATGTCATATACGCGCCTGGTTCTCGATGGAGACGATGCCCAGGCCGCCGTTGAACAGCTTCTTGATTAGGTAATTTTCTTCGTTGTCCAAGGTGGCGCCGCCGAGGCAGCCGACGGTGGGCAGGTTGTTGCAGACGTCGCCGGCGGCGTTGCGCTCGACAAAATCGCGCTCCCGGGCCGCAACCAAGCGCTGGGCAATGCGGTCCAGGGCCCACTCCAAAGGGCGCGTCTCCCAATGGTCGCTGTACGGCGCGCGGTAGCGGACTTCGGTGATGCGGTCGGCGTTGGCCACCAGCTGATAGGTGTTGGCGCCCTTGGGGCAGAGCGTGCCCTCGTTGACCGGGCTGGCATAGCTGCCCTCGATGTCAATGATTCGGCCCGCCTTGACGTAGACCTTCTGTGCGCAGCCGACGGCGCAATAGGGACAGATGCTGTCCACCTCGGCGGCCCCGCGCAAGCGGGCATCGCTGGCCGCGGAACCCGGGCTGAACGGTTGGGCCATCGCTCCTCCGGCTAGATTCTATGCCATTGGCCCACGGTTGTACCGGCGGCTTCCGCCGCCCCGCACGTTCCCCGCGTTTGGGGGTCTTCGCTTTTTCTTCGCCGCCGCGGGCGGCGTGCTATCATCAGCCCTTCCAGACATTTCGGAGATGCTTATGGCCGATGACCGCAGCCGCGCGATAGACGCCGCGCTTTCACAAATCGAAAAGCAATTCGGCAAGGGTTCGATCATGCGCTTGGGCGCGAAGGATGCGATCGGGCCCATTGCCGTGATCTCCACCGGCTCGCTGTCGTTGGACGCGGCGCTGGGCGTGGGCGGCATGCCGCGCGGGCGGGTGATCGAAATCTTCGGTCCGGAATCGTCGGGCAAGACCACGTTGGCGCTGCAAGTGGTGGCGCATGCGCAGAAGCAGGGCGGCATGGCGGCGTTCGTGGACGCCGAACACGCCCTGGACCCGGTGTATGCCCGCAAGCTGGGCGTGCAGGTGGACGATCTGCTGATCTCGCAGCCGGATTACGGCGAGCAGGCGCTGGAGATCGCCGAGGCGCTGGTGCGCTCCGGCGCGATTGACGTGCTGGTGGTGGACTCGGTCGCGGCGCTGGTGCCGAAGGCGGAGCTGGACGGCGAGATGGGGGATTCCCACGTCGGCCTCCAGGCGCGGCTGATGTCGCAGGCGCTGCGCAAGCTGACCGGCATCGTATCCAAGAGCCGCACCTGCCTGATCTTCATCAACCAAATTCGCGAGAAGATCGGGGTCATGTTCGGCAATCCGGAAACCACCACCGGCGGCCGAGCCCTGAAGTTTTATTCCAGCGTGCGCGTGGATATCCGCCGCATCGCCGCCATCAAGGATGGCGACGCGGTGGTTGGCAACCGCACCCGCGCCAAGGTGGTGAAGAACAAGGTCGCCGCGCCCTTCCGCGAAGCCGAATTCGACATCATGTACGGCGAGGGCATCTCCTATGAGGGCGATCTGCTGGACCTGGG
>JAKAUF010000118.1 GCA_021827785.1 Acidobacteriota bacterium
GTGGCGGGGAAACGGGGTTTAGGGACCGGGGTCCAGGGTCGCGGGATACCGCGTCGCGGGCCTTGCCTGGCACGGACCGCGGCCCGCCCGCCCGCGCGTGACCAGCGGCATACCCTCATGCCCGCCGCAGCGCGTAGGGTAGGGCTCCCGCCCTGCGTGCGCACGAACGCTCCGATGGCGTCCCGCCATCGGCGGGGCCGTCGCCTTCCGGGCGGCGGGAAATGCGGTGGTCGGGATGGCGGTCCTCGAGTTCCGTCGCGGCGGGCGCTGGCCTGGTGGACGCCTGCGGGCTTTAGCCCGCCGCACACGGGCTAAAGCCCGTACCACGCCCTGCGCGCAGCCGTGTGCGAGCCCCGCCATTTTCGCGCCGCCTGGGCCCAGGCGCAATGGGATCGGCGCGGAAGGCGGGGTTGGCAGCAGCCTAGAGGTGAAGGTGAAAGCGGAGGCCGTAGACCTGGAGCGGGCCGCGGGCGCGGTTGTAGCCGGGATTGGTGAAGAACTGCACGTCCGGCGCCAGCGAGATGCCGCGCCACACGTGCAGGTTGTAATACAGCTCCTCGATGCGCTCCCGGCCATACGACAGGCCGCCGTCGCCCAACTGAAAGCCCAGCCCGCCGGCGGCCAAATAGGCCTGGTGGGCGGAAGAGATGCCGTTGCTGATGAAGGCGAAGCCGGCGTGGTCGCGCCGCCGCCGCCATAACCGGCCCGCGACCTGCGCGCCCGCCTCCACGGTATTGTTCACCTCGGTATAGCTATAGCTTTCCTGCGCGCCATTGTTCCAACCCGCGCGGGCGAACAAGCCGAGATCCGGGCCCACCGCCTGCTGCCAGTTCCAGGCGAAACCGTACTCGGAGGCGGGTATGGCCACCGCGTTGACGTTGGGGACCGGCGTGCGGCCGGCGCGCCAGGCGGCCAAGGCATTGGCGAAGCTACCCATGCGGGCGTGATCGTCAAAAAACAACAGGCGCATTTTGCCGTTCGAGGCCGGGGCATAGGCCCAGTCCACCTCGGCGTTTTCGGCGCGAAAGACGCCCAGGTCCAGGCTGAGGAACTCCTGGTTGGGCAGTTTGGTCATCAGCGCCTCGGCGAAGCGCAGCGTCCAGGGACCGTCATCGAACTCGGCGTAGGCGCCATAGGTGTAGCCGCGGGTGTTTGCAGCGTAGTCCCAGGCGCCGTCATTGTCCGCGGTCCAGTTCATGAACTGGCTGTGGTCGGAATTGGCGTAGGCGTTGCGGTCGAAGAAATCCGCCAGCGACATCTTCCCGAAGTACAGTTCCAAGCGCCGGCGGTCCAGGTGATGGGCCAGCTCCAGGTAATTCGGGGTATTGGCGACGCGCCCGCCGCCCAAGCCGATATTCCAATGCAGCATGCCGCGGGCCGCGTAGGGAGCGGGCGACAGCGCCACACCACCGGCGCGCACGGCATCAAGGTTGGGGAAGCCCGCCAGGCCGGTCGTGCCGCTGAGGCCGGAGCCGGCGGAACTTTCCTCGTCATACAGAAACTCCAGGCGGCGGGTCAGGCGAATGCCGGCGAAAACGGTTTCCACCGTCGAGGTGGCCGTTTCGGCGATGTTCTTGAAGCTGTTGGGGCCGGAGTAGGCGGCGGAAAAGGCCGGATTGTGCTGCGTGATGACGTTCCATTGCGCCGCATACCAGATGCGATCCCGCAAGGGCCGCCGGGCGGCTTTGCCCCGCGCGTGGCGGCGATGGCCGTTGGCGCGCCGGCCCTTTTCCGGCCGCGGGGCGGGCGCCGCGGCCCAGGCCATGGGAGCCACCGCTAGAACCATGAGCATGACGCGAATTGTCCGCATGTGATTGCCTTGCACCCAAACCGCATTTCCAGCCTAACCCGCGGGCGTGCGCGCCCCCGGCACGAAATGCGGGGTTGCGCGCCAGCGCACAACTTCGCGCGGCGGCGGGGCGGGTTTCGCACGCCGCCACGCCGCGCGGCGGAGCGAGGCGGGTGGCGCGGCTAGTACTCGCGCAGTACGCTTGCGGGCTCCGCCCGTGCCGCGCGGCGGGCGGGCAGGTAGCAGGCGGCCAATGCGACGAGCAAAAGCGCGGCGAGCGCGACGGCGAACACCACGGGATCTCCGGCGGAGACGCCGTAGAGCAGCGAACCGAGCCAAGCCGTGCCCCACCAGGCGGCCAGCAGACCCGCCGCCGCTCCGGCCAGCGCCAATGCCATGCCCTGGCCGGCCACCAAGCGGAGGACCTGGCCGCGTTGCGCGCCGAGAGCCAGGCGGATGCCGGCCTCGCGGCGGCGGCTGGCGGCGATCTGCGCCATGGTGGCGTACAGGCCGACCGCCGCCAACAGCAGCGCCAGCGCGGCGAATAAACCGAGCAGCCAGGTGGCGAAGCGCAGCCGCGCGAAGGCGCCGGCCACCAACGAAGACATGGCTTGCACGGAGAAGACCGGAAGCCGCGGATCCAGCCGGGCCACCGCGGCCCGCAGCGGCGCGGCCGCCGCCCGGGCCGGACCCGCGGTGCGCACGACCACGGTTTGATCGCCGAAGAAGAAAAACTGGCGCTCGGTGAAATAGATCATCGGCGCGACAGGACGGCGGAAGGAACCGCGGCGGATGTCGCCGACTTCGCCCACGATCCGGGCTTGGAGTTTCCCCGGGCCAAAGCGGACGTCCAAACGCCGGCCGACCGGGTTTTGGCCGGGCAGGTAGCGCCGCGCGAAGGCGCGGTTGACCAGGATGACCTCCGGCGATTTGGCGTTGTCCGTAACTTGGAAACCGCGGCCCCGCAGCAGCGGCGCGCCCAGGGCATGGAAATAATCCTGCGTGACGACGTTGAACGGAACGTCCGGCCGCTGGGCGGCGGGCTGCGGATGGAGCGGCCAGTTTATGGTTACGGCATAAGGAGGATTGCCGGTGAACGGCGCGGAATGGCCGGAGCCGGCCGCCAGGATGCCGGGCTGGGCCTCCAAGCCGGCGGCCAGGCGATTGTAGAAGCGGTTCATTTGCGGCGGCGAATAGCGCGTGGTGGGCAGGCTGATCGCGGCGGTCAGCAGATGGCGGGGCTGGAAACCGGGGTTGACCGCTCGCAGGTTGGCCAGGCTGCGGATCAGCAGGCCGGCGGGGATCAGCAGAGCCAAGGTCAGGGCAAACTCGGCGGCGACCAGGACTCCGCGCCAACGCCGCTGGGAACGGCCGTGGCTGCTGCCGCGGCCGCCCGCCTCCAGCACCAGGCGCAGATCGGGACGGGCCAGGCCGGCGGCGGGCAGCCAGCCAAAAAGCAGCCCGGCGCCGAGGCCCACGCCGAGCGCGAACAGCAACACCGGCCAGCTCAAACCGGCCTGCGCCAAGCGCGGCACGCCGTGCGGCGCCAAGCGCAACAAGGCGGGCATCGCCAGCCAGGCCAAGGCCAACCCGGCAACGCCGCCGAGAACGCCCAGCACGGCGCTTTCGGCCAATAGCTGCCCCGCCAACTGGCGTTGCCCGGCGCCCAAGGCCGCCCGCACGGCCAATTCCTGGCGGCGGCCGGCGCCGCGCGCGAGCAGCAAGTTGGAAACGTTGGCGCAGGCGATCAGCAGCACCAATCCCACGGCGGCAAACAACAGCCACAGCGTGCGCCGCGCCGGGCCGGCGACGGCGCGCTGCTCCGCCTGCGCGTGGATTTTCAAGTGCGCGTCAGCGGCGGGATACCGCCGCGCCAATTGGCCGGCGATGCCCGCCAGCTCCGCTTGCACCCGCGGCAGCGCCACGCCGGCGCGGCGGCGGCCGATCAGATGAAACAACCGCAGGCTGCGCTGTTGGGTAGGCGGGGTTTTTCCTACTTGCAGCGGCGCCACGGTGGTCCATACGTCTTGGCGCTGGCCGAGAGGAAAATGGAAGCCGGCGGGCATGACGCCGACGACGGCGTAATTCTGGCCGTTGAGCACGATGCGCCGGCCTAATGCCGTTGGGTCGCCGCCGAAGTTTTGCACCCAAAGCCGGTGGCTGAGGATGGCGGCGTTGGCGCCGCCGGCCGCGCCGGGCTGGTCGTCGCCGCGGCGAAAGCCGCGGCCCAGCGCCGGCCGCACGCCGAGCACATGAAAGATGACGCCGGCGGTGATCATGTCATTGACCTCGCGCGGCTGGCCGCGGCCCGTGAGGGCGACGTCATCGCCGACATAAGCGGCAATGCCGGTGAGGGTTTTCGCCCGCCGCCGCAGGCTGAGGTAATCGGGATAGGAATAGGTAGCCGGGCCGATGGCGACCAACTGCCGCGGCTGGGCGAAGGGCAGGGGCGCCAGCAGCACCGCGCGCACGGCGCTGAAGATGGCCGTGTTGGCGCCGATGCCGAGGGCAAAGGTCAGAATGACGACGGCGGCCAAGCCGGGCGAACGGCGCAATTGGCGCAGAGCGGAGCCGATATCAAACCCCATGGCGTACCTCCCATCATCCTCGACATCGTTCAACCGTCGGCCGGCGGCAGGCATTGATAGGCGCGGGCCCCGGCCGCGCCGCTTCCCTTGCCGGGGGCGGGCCGCGGCGCTCTCGCGTGCGCCGTCGGCGCACTGGGAGTTTCGCGGCCTTCCCGCACCTGCTTTGCCCCCCGGGCAAAAGGCGCGGCCCCCGCGTTCGGCTAACTCTCCCGCAGCGCGGCGGCAGGATCGGTGCGGGCGGCGCGGCGGGCCGGCAGCCACGCCGCCAATGCGCCCGCCGCCAGCAGCGCGGCGGCAACGGCGGCGATGGTCGGCGGATCTGACGGGGCGACGGCGTACAGCAGGCTGGCCACCAGCCGGCCGGCCGCCAATGCCGCCGCTACGCCGATCACCAAGCCAATGACGACCGGCGACATCGCCTGGCGGATGACCTCACCCGCCAAGGCGCCCGGCCGCGCGCCCAACGCGGCGCGGATCCCAATCTCCTGGGTACGGCGGCTCACCGCATACGCGACCACGCCGTAGACGCCGAGGCCCGCGAGCAACAACGCCGCCGCGGCAAATAGCGCCAACAGGCTGGCTTCAAATCGCTGCGGGCCCAGCGCCGCCGCGGCCACATGATCCATGGCTTTGAAGTTCTGCACGGGCACGGTGGGATCCACCTGCCAAACGGCGCGCTGGATCTCCGGCGCTAAGGTGGCCGGCGCCAGGCGGGAGCGCACCGCCACCACGGTTTCTACCCAAGGAAACGTCCAGTAGGGCTGGTAAACGACGTTCGCCGCGCGCTCGGTCGGCCGTTCCAGAACATCGGCGGCGATGCCGATGACGCGCAGCTGGGCGCTGCCGTCGCTGAATGTTTGCCCAATGGGAGATTGCCCGGGCCATAACGCGCGGGCCATATGGCGGGAAATGACCGCCTCATTGGGCGCGGCTTGCTGATCGGCGGCGGCGAAGCCGTGCCCCCGGAGAATGCGGATGCCCAGCGTGGAGAATACGCCGGGGCTGACAAACCGCACCTGCGCCAAAGGCTGTTGTTCGGCGGGCAGATGCCGGCCGGGGATTTGTATGCCGTCGAACCACGTATCGCCGGCCAGGGGCAGGGAGGAAATCAGCGCGGCGTGGGCGACGCCGGGCACGGCGCGCAAATGGGCCAAGACCTCGCCGTCGAAACGGAGAATCGCCGCGTCTTTCTGGTAATAGCTCGAGCCGGGCAGCACCAACTTCACGGTCAAGACATGGTTGGTGCGGATGCCGGAGGGCCGGCCGGTCAAGGTCCACAGGCTGCGCAGGAACAGCCCCGCGGCGATCAGCAGCACCGCGCCCAGCGCCACTTCGGCGGCCACCAACGCCTCCCGCGAGCGGCGCGCGGATCGGCTTTCCGAGAGCGACCGCCCGCCGCTGGCCAGTGCGAGTTGGGGATCGGCGCGGCCGGCGCGCCAGGCGGGAGCGAGGCCGAAGAGAATGGCGCTGAAAACGGTGACGGCGGCGGCGAAGCCGGCGACGCGCCAATCCCAGGGCACACCGCCCGGCGGCGCCCAGTGGGAGGGAATCCAGGCCAGCAGCCCAGCCTCGCCCCACCAGGCCAGCAACAGCCCCACCGTGCCGCCGGCGATGGCCAGCAGCAGGCTTTCCGCGAACTGGGAGCGCATCAATCCGGCCCGGCCGGCGCCGAGCGCCGCGCGCACGCCCATTTCCCGCGTCCGCCCGGTGGCGCGGGCCAAGGCCAAATTCGCCAAATTGACGCAGCCGATCAGCAGCACCGCTATCACCGCCGCCAGCAGCAGCCACAAGCCCTGCCGCGCCGAACCCGCCAGCGCCGTTTGCAGCGGCGTCAGGATGGCCCAGATGTGGTCGGATGGCGCGTAGCGATGGGTGAGCTGGTTTTCGATGGCGTCCAACTGCGCGGTCGCCTGCGCGGCGGTCACGCCCGGGCGCAGGCGCGCGATCACCTGATAGTTGTAGTCCGAGCCCATATGTACGGGCCCGCCATATTTAAGACCGATGGGCGCCAGCAGCCTCGGCTGGCCGGTGATGAATCCGCCGCGGAACGGCCAGCGGAAGCCGGGCGCCAGGACGCCGACGACGGTGTGCGGGTGATTGTCGAGGGTGACGATTTTGCCAACGATCGCGGGATCGGAATGAAACCGCGCCACCCACAAGCGGTGAGTCAGGATGACCACCGGCGGACCGTTGGGCGCATCCTCGGCGGGGCGGAAATTGCGGCCCAGTTGCAGCCGCGCGCCGAGCAGCGGCAGGAAGTTGGCGGAGACGCGGCCGGCATTGAGCTGCGCGGGCGGCTCGCCGGTTTGGGTCAAATCCATCCGGCCGCCCTGGGCGATGGCCATGCCCGAGAAGGCACGGGCCCGCTGCCGCCAGACGTGGAACTGATCCGCATTGTCCGGGATCCACGGCTCTTGCAGCTTGGCCGCCATGGCCGCGTCTTCGTGGATGACGAACAGCCGCCCCGGCTGGCGATAGGGCAGCGGCGCGAGCAGCACGGCGTTCACCACGGTGAAAATCGCCACGCAGGCGCCGATCGCCAGCGCCAGCGTGGCCACGGCGATGAGCGTGAAGGCCGGGGCTTGGCGCAGCGCACGCGCCGCCTGGCGCAGATCCCTCCATGCGGTCATCTATATGCCCCCAGTGATACACTTTTATGCATGCCGCGCACCACATTGGTGATCGAGGAGGTCCTGTTCCGGCAATTGAAGCGGCGCGCCGCCGAGCAGGGCCGCAGCTTCCAAAGCGTGGCCAATGAGGCCCTGCGCCAGGGCCTGGCCCCAGCCCCAGCCTCCAAATATAAATTGAAGTGGACCAGTTGGCACGGCGAGCTCGCGCCGGGCCTGACGTGGGACGACCTCGCCAATCGTGAGGTGTTGTTCGACATCTTCGACGGACGCCGGTAGGCCGTGGTAGCCCTGGACACCAACATCCTGGTCTACGCCGCCGACCGCGCAAGCCCCTTCCATCTCCCGGCGCGAGAGCTTGTGACCGGCCTCGCCGAACGGCCGGAGCCGTGGGCCCTGCCCTGGCCCTGTATTTATGAGTTCCTGCGAACGATTACGGGACGGGCGATCACCCCGCCAATGCCGCCCGATTTGGCCTGGGCGAACGCCCAGGGGTTGATCCAAAGCCCGGGCGCTCGTCTGCTCTCTGAGACGCAGCGGCACGCCGCCGTGCTGGAGCAGGTGCTGCACGATTCCGGCGCCACCGGCAGTTTGTTGCACGATGCCCACATCGCCGCGCTGTGCATTGAACACGGCGTCTCCGAACTGGTCACCGCCGACCGCGACTTCCGTCGTTTCCGCGGGTTGCGCATCCACGACCCTTTTCACGAGTGATGCGGTGGCTGGGAACTGCGCGGGGACACCGTACGCGGCGGGTTTGGCGAGCCGGGCCATAGCCAGGATCAATGCACGCCGCCGCCCAAAGCCGGGCGGCGGAAAATCAAGGAGTTAAGCGCCGCGGGGGATGGCGGCAGCGTTCGCTTTTGGGACGCGGCTGTCCGCTCGCGAACACCGATAACGATGGGCGGCCGCCGCGA
>JAKAUF010000414.1 GCA_021827785.1 Acidobacteriota bacterium
TCGGCATACCCGTAGGGCGCGTTACGGCCGGAATCGAACTCGCCGGCGCTATAGCCCTCCCGATAGCCGATGCCCCGCGCTTCCTTGGCTTCGGCTGCGATCCCCGCCGTGCTGGCCGGCGTAGAGCCGCTGCCCACGCTTGCCGGCCTGCCGTGATAACCGTCGGAATAGCCATCGCTGAAGCCGCTGCGATAGCCTGCGGCGTAGGCGGCACGGCTCCCATCCGCGGCGGCGTAGCCGCCATCCGCGGTCTGATAGGCATAGAATTTATGCGGGTTCGCTGGCGCGCCCGCCGCCCGATCGGTGGTTCCGGCCTTGTAGCCGGCGGTATAGCCGTGGACATATGCCGGATCCACGCCGTTGATTGCTTGCGGCAGCGGCGCGGCGAACATGGGCCCCGGCCATGCCAACAGCAACACCCCAACCAGCGCGCCGAAAGCGATCCATCGCTCGGCGGTCCGCCGCTTCCCGCGAACTCTCCCCACCCGCATGCCACCTCCAGGGGCTCCCACGGCGTCCGTGTGGACACGGCCCCCCTAGCTATTATCCTCATTGCATGACGGTAAGTTCCCAGAATTGCCCTTTGCCCCCTGGCGCGGCCGGGCCGCGCCTGGCGGCAACATGAGACCGCCGCCCATCCGGATGTGGAACGCGCGTGGCCGCAGCCTTGCTCTGGGCGCGCAAACGCGCGTCATGGCCGTGCTCAACCTCACGCCGGATTCCTTTTATCCCGCTAGCCGCTCGCCCGGGCCGGACGCCCTGCTGGCGGCGGCGGAAGCGGCGTTAGCCGCGGGAGCCGACATTTTGGACTTAGGCGCGGAATCCACCCGTCCCGGCGCTCAGCCCTTGGCCGTGGAAGAAGAGCTTGGTCGCCTGATTCCATCGCTGGCGGCGTTGCGCCGGCGCTGGCCGCAGGCGTGGATCTCGGCCGATACGCGCCATGCCCAAGTTGCGCGGGCCGCCTTGGACGCCGGCGCCGACATCATCAATGATGTCAGCGGGCTTGGCGCGGGCGGCGGCGCGGGCGGCGCCGCCGGCGATGCCCTGGCGGCGGTCATTGCCGCCGCCGGCTGCGGCGCCGTGCTGATGCACTCCCGCGGCGATTTCGCCACCATGCACCGGCTTCCCCCGCTGGCGGACGTGGTGGGCACGGTGCACCAGGATTTGCTCGCGATCACGGCCCACGCCGCCGCCGCCGGCATCCCCGCCGCCAACATCGTCGTGGATCCCGGCTTTGGCTTCGGCAAGAACGGCGAGGAGAACTGGACACTGCTGGCGGGCTTGTCCCGCCTGCGCACGCTGGGCTTCCCGGTATTAGCCGGGCTCTCGCGAAAATCGTTTATTGGCCGCGTCTTGGCCGATGCTCCGCCGGAACAGCGGCTGTTTGGCACGGTCGCCGCCGTCACCGCCGCCGTACTTCACGGCGCCGACATCGTGCGCGTTCACGACGTCGCGGCTGTCCGTGACGCGATGCGCGTCGCGGACGCTGTACGAACGGCCGGGGAGCCAGAGCAGTAACCGTCCCACCGTGCGCTAAATCCTTGTCAGCCGCCGTCAAACCCGCGACACTGGCGTAGCCTGGCGGCAGAGGGCTCCCGGTAAACGCGTGCGTTGCTCCCCCTTCAATTCCCGTGGCGCCGCGCCGCGGCGCGGCGTGTTGGCCGGCGCCTGCGCCGGCGTCCTGGCGGCGGCCTTAGCCACCGCCGGCTGTGCTCATCCCGCACGGCGGGTCGCGGTGCAGCCGCCCATGCCTCCCGGCGTCACCTGGGGCCCGCCGCCCGCGGGCACGCCCAGCACGCCGCCGCCGGCCGCAGCCAACGCGGCTCCGCCGCCGGCCCTGCGCCTCGCGATACTCGCCGGCGCTCCGGAGCTGGCCGAGCCGCCGCGCCGCGGAGAAGTCTACCAGACGGGCATGGCCAGCTTTTATGGCCTGCATGAGCAGGGTCATGAAACCGCCGACGGCGAGCGCTTCAACTATCACGCCATGACCGCGGCCAGCCGTACCCTTCCCTTCGGCACTCGGGTGCGGGTCACCGACTTGGCGACGGGACGCTCCGTGGTCGTGCGCATCAACGATCGCGGCCCATTCTGGTCGCATCGCATTTTGGACCTCTCCGCCGGCGCGGCGCGCAAGATCGGCCTGTACCGCCAGGGCCTGGGCCGCGTGCGCGTCCAGATCCTGCAACTGCCCCGGCCCTTGCCGCCGGGCGTCTATACCGTCCAAGTCGGTTGGTTCCACCGGGCCGGCCGCTGGCGCCGTTGCCGCCAACTGATGCGCCAAGCGGCGCCAGACCCCGTGATTGGATTTCATTCTTCCTATGGCCACTGGCTGCGCTACGCCGATGGCGTGGAACTCACCAAAGCGGAGGCCATGCGCATCACCGCCCGCCTGCGCGCCCGCGGCTATCCCGCCTACATCGTCCGGCTGAACTGAGGCTCGCGGTATGCTGGCGGCGGGAGGCGAAATGCCCGAATTGGATTGCCTATTCTGCCGCATCGTGGCCGGCGGCGTGCCGGCCAAAACCGTCTATGAAGACGATCAGGCGCTGGCATTCGAAGACATCAACCCGCAGGCGCCGACGCACCTGCTGATTATTCCCAAACGCCACCTTCCCGGCTTGGCCGAAGCCGCGCCCGCCGACGCCCCCATGGTCGGCTATCTCCAATTGCTGGCCGCCCGTCTGGCGCGGGAGCGCCGCCTGGAACAGGGCTACCGCACGGTGCTCAACGTGGGGCCGCATGCCGGGCAAAGCGTCTTCCATCTGCACCTGCACCTGCTGGGCGGCCGGCCGATGGCGTGGCCTCCCGGCTAGGCGCGGCTAATTCTGCGTATTCGGCTTATAGGGATGCCGCAGGTACTGGCGGGCCAGAACCTGTGCGTTCTGCGTATTGTCCTGGGTCGCGATGGCCAGTTGGTACTCATTAATGGCACGGTTGCGCTGCCCGGTCATGTCGAAGATCTTGCCCAGTTGAATGTGGCTCCAGACGGCGATCCAAGCCGGTTGCAGATCCCCATTCAGCGCCGCGCGGTACTCATTGGCCGCTGATTGCCAGTTGCGCTGCAAGTAAAACGCCTCGGCAATACGGTAGTGCGCCAGCGAGCTGATGGGGTTGATCTTCAGCGCCTTGCGATATTCCGCTAACGCCGCCGTGAAATCATCCGCGGCGACTTCGTTGTCGCCCCGCGAGATGAGCACCCGCACCTGCAAGCCGGGCGTCTCCTTCAGCAACCAGTCGCTCGGATCCACGACCACGCGCCGCGGCCGGGAGCTGGTCTCGACGCTGTAATCGGTGGACGGCCCTTGGGCTTGGATCCGCCGCCGCACGGTCGCGCCGTCGGTCAGGATTTCCAGCTCGACCGGCATGTCGAACAGATCCAGTTGCTGCTTCAGCGTGCCGGTGACGCGATAACGGGCCCGGACCGAGAAATGGGGGATCGCGTCGTCCTTGGCCGCGCCGCTGCCGGCGGCGTGATTGGACGCCACCGCCTCCTGGCCGGGTGCGACATCCGGCCGCTGCGGCTCGCCCAGCCGGTAAATCACGTATTGATTGTTGAACTTCGGCGCTCCCGTGCCGTTATACCACTCGGTGAAGAACGCCCGCAGGTCCGCGCCGCTGCTCTTCTCCAGCACCTGCTCGAAATCCTGGGTCGTCGCCGCCTTCCAGGCGTACTGCGCCACGAACTGCCGCATGCCGGCGAACAAGCGCTGGTCGCCCAATTGCCAGCGCAGCATATGGAACAGCATTGCGCCTTTGTCGTAGGTCAGGTCCTGGAACTGCGGGGAAAACGGATACAACGACGCCGTACTGGCCAGCGAGGTCTGGGGGTAGCTCAGGGCGCCGACGGTAAAGTCGGTAATGGCGCGGCGGTAGGCCGTCTTCCCGGCCATCTGTTCCACGTACAGCGCCTCGCAGAACCGCGCCGCGCCATATTGCAGCCAGGCATCATTCAGCGTCGCGGGGGTGACCATCACCCCGAACCATTGCTGCGCGATTTCATCCATCAGCAAGCGATAGTTCAGCGCCGTCCCGATGCTGCCCAGGGACAGGAAGATCATATTGGGCGAACTGAACGAAGGTAGGCTGTCGTTGGGCAGGGCGATGAAATGCAGCGTCGTCGTGGGCGGGGTGCCGAAATGGCCGACGAGAAACGAATAAATCTTCCCCGCCGCCGCGCCATACTGTCGCACCAGCGCCTGGTCAACCCCCGAACCGAAGTAGAAGTTCTCGGTCAGCCCATCGTTGCGGAGCGTCAGGGCGTGGAGCGTGGTGACCACTACGCTGCCGGGAAACGTCGGCTGGGACTGGCGGTAGGTATACAGGACGGTGCCGTCGGTCTGCGGCACGGCGGTGGGCACGCCGCTGGCGACCATGCCGTATTGGCCTGGCAGGTCCGCGGCAACGGTCATCGTGAAGCGGTCGGTGTTATAGCCGACCAGCGGAAACCATTCCCCGGGGTACAGCAAGAACGCGCCGTGCTGGCCGACGTAGGCGGTGCGAATGCCGGCAATGGGACTCAGCTCCGCGGTAGCCAACGGGCCCGAATAGGTAAACGTCAACGTCGTGGCGGCGCCCTGCTCCAGCGCGGCGGCCAGCGTAACGTTGACGCCATCCGCCGTCCGCTGCGTGGCGAGTTTGTCACCGCTGGGATCGGTAACCGAAGCGACCTTCAAGTTGGAATTGAGCGCGAAGGTAATGGCCGCGGTGGGCGCCGTCGCGGTCAGCACCACCTTCGCCGTCGCCGCCAATTGATGCTGCGGAAATTGGAACGCCAGCCGCACGTTGTAGTGGCTGACCTCCACCGTCGGCGGCGGCGAGCCGGCAACCTGGGCCGGCAACCACGCCGGCGCGATCAGGAGCGCCACGCCCACCACCCACCACGTCTGCATTCGTCTCACGGTCGTTCCTCCAACTCCGCCTCCACCGCGCCGGCGGCGCGCGACCAGGGAGAACAATCGGGGCTGGGCGCCGCGGCGGTTGCCGGCTGGGCAATCCGCGCGCCGGCGCCGGGGGAAAGCATCACGGGAGGCTGAAGGCGCTGCCGCACCTCCTCGTATCCCCGCAGCATCACCTCCCGTGGCGATGCTAAGTCCTTCCGCCCCCGCCATTCCTCGTTGCCCCCCGCGCTTGTCGTATCGAGCAGCTTTAGCGCCCAGTTTACAACGGCATCCGGCTGAAACCGGTCTTGAATCAACTCCGGCACGATCTCCCGTCCCGCAATCAAATTGACCATGGCGAAATGGGGAGTGCGCACCCACCGCCGTCCCAGCCAATAGCTGTACGGGGATAGACGATAGACAACCACCATTGGGGTACGCAGCAACGCCGCCTCCACCGTCGCCGTGCCGCTGGCGACGATCGCCACATCGGCATGCGCCAAAGCGTCGTAGGCTTCCCCGTCCAGCACCCTCACCCCGTTCCGCTGCGCCGCGGGTATCGCCGCGCGCAGCCAATCCGCCCCCACCGTCCCCGCCGCGGGCAGAACGAACTGCGCGCCCGCCGCGTCCCGCAGCCGCGCCGCCGCCGCCAACATCGGGGGCAGGTTGTAGCCAATCTCCCGCCGCCGGCTGCCCGGCAGCAGGGCGATCGTCGGCCGGTCGGAGGCCAAGCCGTGGCGCGCCTGAAACTCGGCCCGGGTCAGTTGCGGCCGCGCCGCATGCACCAAAGGATGCCCCACATAGTCCACCTCCATCCCGTGCCGGGCGTAAAACGCGGGCTCGAACGGAAAAATGCAAATCATGCGCCGCACCGTGCGGCGGATGGCTTCCACGCGCTTTCCCCGCCAAGCCCACACCTGCGGGCTAATGAAATAGATCACCGGAATGCCAAGCCGCGCCGCCACCGCCGCCAACGGCAAATTGAAATCCGGAAAATCCACCAAGATCACCGCCGCCGGATGGCGCCGCCGCAGCGCCCGTCGCAGGCGCCGGTGCAAGCGATAGATGCGCGGCAGATGGGCCAACACTTCCACCAGGCCCACGACCGTTACGTCTTGCGCATCCACCAACAACTCCACGCCGGCAGCGCGCAGGCGCGGCCCGCCGCCGCCAAAGAAATGCCAGTCCGGATGCCGCCGCCGCAGTTCCGCCACCAGCCCGCCGGCATGCAGGTCGCCGGAGGCTTCGCCCGCGACGATCATGATTTCCCGCTGGCTCATCGCTCGCTTTAGTATGAAGGGGAGCGGCCCCGGCCGGACCCGCCCGCACGGCGCACGGACCCGCGAATATTTTGGAACTTTCCATCGTCATACCCACGTGGAATGGCCGCGGGCTGCTGGCGCGCTATTTGCCCAGCGTGTTGGCCGAATGCGACCGCTTGGCCGCGGCCCACGGCCGCTTCCCAGAGGTCATCATCTCCGACGACGGTTCGACCGACGGCACCGCCGCCTGGCTGGCGGCGGCGTTTCCCACCGTGCGTTGCGTCCGCAGCCCCATCAATCAGGGCTTCGGCCCCGCGGTCAATGCCGGGGTGGCGGCCGCCCACGGGGCGATCATCGCCTTACTTAACAACGATGCCGAGTTATTGCCCGGCGCTTTGGGGCCGGCGCTTCCCGCCTTCGCGGATCCGGCGCTGTTCGGCGTCACGTTGCGCGCCGAAGCTCCGGACGGAGCCTTCGCCACTGGCGGCAAGCTCGGCCGTTTCCGCCGCGGTTTTTGGGAAGCGTGGCGCAACTACGATGGATGGGCCGGCCCCAGTTTCGCCCTGGTGGGTGGCTTCTGCGCCTTCCGCCGCGACGCCTTCCTGGCTTTGGGCGGCTTTGACCCGCTGTTGGCTCCCTATTACTGGGAAGATCTCGACTTGTCCTATCGCGCCCGCAAGCGCGGCGCGGAAATTCGCTATTTGCCCCATCCCGCCGTTCGCCATGAAGTCAGCGCCACCATTCGCCGGCACCGGCCGGCATTTGCACGCCGCGCCATCATTCACCGCAATCGCTTGTTGTTCCATTGGAAAAACTTGGACCCGGCGCGCCTGTGCTGGCATCTGCTTTGGGCTCACCTCATGCTGGCCCAACTGGCGCTGAAAGGCGATTTCGCCTACCACGCCGGCTATGCGCAAGCGCTCGCGCGCTGCGCGGCGGTCCGCCGTTTCCGCCGCAGCGAGCGCCCCTGCTGGCGCCGTGGCGATGCCAGCTTGGCGGTAACCGCGCCTCCGCCGGCGGCTGCCCCTACGGCGCCGGCCAGCGTCGCGGCGCCGGCTCCGCCCCAAGCCCCGGTCTAATTTGCCACGCCGCCCCGCCGGCCGCGGCGCACCACCACCCTACGCGCCGGTGCGAATCGGCCGAAGGCCGCGTGCAACTAATCCTCCGCCCCGGGCGTCTTGCAGGAGGGCAGAGCCGCCACGCGACCGGCAGCGGGCATACACTGTGAACAGGACAACGCCCGGGTGGCAAGCTTTGGGGGCACCATGAACCGTTGGATCATTCCCGCGATCGCCGTCGGCGTGGCGATCTTTCTGTTGACCGAGCGCGGGCGCAACGCCCAGGACAAAGTGTCCTCCAACCTCAGCGATTGGGTCGAAAAGCTGCTGCACGTGAATGAAGCGGTGCAGGACAAGCTACAGAAGGCGCAGAGCGCGCTGGAGCATTTTGACCGGGCGCTGCATGAGACCCAGAACTAGATCGTCTCCGCCGCCGCTGTTCCGCTGACTAAAACCCGCCGTCATCCCTAAATAGCCTGCCCCGCTGGCCCGGCCGCATCCCCGTGGCAGACCAGCGAGATGCCTGCCCCTTGGGCTTGCGCCCGGTCCCATCGCCGTGGGCCTGCGCCGGGGCAAAATAAAGCGGCGGCCCTGCGCTCGCAAGGCC
>JAKAUF010000100.1 GCA_021827785.1 Acidobacteriota bacterium
ATCTTCTCCGCCACGCCGTCGGCGTCCAGGCCGTATTTGGCGTGCAGCAACTGCGGGCTGCCGTGGGGAATAATCCGGTCCGGCACGCCGATGCGCAAAATGCTGACCGGAATCCGACGGTCGTGCAGCAAGGCGCCGACCAGAGCGCCGAAGCCGCCCGCCAGCGTGCCTTCCTCGGCGGTCACCAGAAACGGCTTCTCCGCCGCCAGTACCGTGATCAGCTCTTCGTCCAAAGGCTTGGCGAAACGGGCGTTGATGACGGTGAGCGACAAGCCTTCCTGCGCCAGCCGCTCCGCCGCCGCCAGGCACGGCGGCACCATGCTGCCCAGCGCCAAGATCGCTCCATCCGGGCCCTCCCGCAGGATCTCGGCCCGGCCGATTTCCAAGCGCCGCAACTCGCCATCCAGGGCCACGCCCTGCCCCGCACCGCGCGGATAGCGCAGCGCGATGGGCGCGCCATGCTGCGTCGCCGTGTACAACATATGCCGCAGTTCGTTTTCGTCTTTCGGCGCCATCACGGTCATATTGGGCGCCGCGGTCAGGTACGCTAGGTCATACAAGCCGTTGTGGGTCGGCCCATCGGCGCCCACGATCCCGCCGCGGTCCAGGGCGAACGTCACCGGCAAATTCATCAGGCAAACGTCGTGAATGATTTGGTCGTAGGCGCGCTGCAAAAAAGTCGAATAGATCGCCGCCACCGGCCGCAGGCCCTGCGTCGCTAGCCCGGCGGAAAACGTGACCGCGTGCTGCTCGGCGATGCCGACGTCGTAAAAGCGGCCGGGGAACTGCTTGCCGAACTCCGTCAGCCCGGTGCCATCCGGCATGGCGGCGGTGATGGCGATAATCCGCTCGTCCCGCTCCGCCAATTGGCACATCGTTTGACCAAACACCGACGTGTAGGACGGCGGCTGCGCCGGCGCCTTCTGAAACGCCCCGGTGGAAACGTCGAACGCCGTCACGCCGTGGTATTTGCTCGGCAGCCGCTCCGCCAGCGGATAGCCCTTCCCCTTGCGCGTCACCACGTGCAACAGCACCGGGCCGTCATGGCGCTTGGCCTTGTCCAGCGCGTCGAGCAGGGCGTCAATGTTGTGCCCGTTGACCGGCCCGATGTATTCGTAGCCCAACTCCTCGAACACCAGGCCGGGAATGATCAGCGTCTTGGCGGCGTCCACCAAATCCCGCGCCAAGCGGACCAATCGCGGGCCCAGCCGCGGCACGGCGGCGACCATCTGCTCGATCTCCTCCTTGACGCGCAGGTAGGCCTGCCCATGCACGATGCGGTTCAAATAGCCGGCGATGGCGCCCACGTTCGGGGCGATGGACATCTCATTGTCGTTGAGGATGACCATCATCCGCCGCTTCAAATGCCCGGCGTGATTCAGGCCCTCCAGCGCCAGACCGCCGGTTAGGCCGGCGTCGCCGATCACCGCCGCGACGTGATAGTCCTCCTGCGCCAAATCCCGCGCGACGCACATGCCCAAGGCCGCCGAAATCGAGGTGCAGGCATGGGCGACGTTGAAGGTGTCGTAGGGGCTTTCATCCCGCACCGGAAAGCCGGAGATGCCGCCGTATTGCCGCAGGGTGGGAAACCGGTCGCGCCGCCCGGTCAGGATCTTGTGTCCGTAGGCCTGATGCCCCACGTCCCACACGATCTTGTCCCGCGGCGCCTGCAAGCTGTAATGCAGCGCCAGCGTCAGTTCCACCGCGCCGAGGCTGCTGCCCAAGTGGCCGCCCACCTTGGCGACGGTGGCGATCATGTAATCGCGCAGCTCCGCCGCCACCGCCGGCAACTCGTTGCGTTGCAGTTGGCGCAGGTCGGCGGGCGAATTGATGTGCGGGAGATAACGATAATCCATGGCCAGGGACGGCGGGCGCAACAACCCCCTTCATTATAGGTCCGGGGCCCTGCCTGCGCCGCACCGCCGTCGCGCCGCTGGGGCGCGCGCCGCGCCCCAGCCCTCCGGTTGCGCCGGGGGGCTCAGGCGCCGCGCGGGCCGGCGCGGACTCGCCGCCCACGCTGCGGCCCGGCCGCGGGCAATGTGTGCCCTAGCGCACCCTGTCGCGTTCCGCGCCGCCGGCCGAAACGTCGCGGCCCGCTTGCCCGCGGGTGACTCGGGATGAAAAACGCTTCGCACGCGGCGCGGTTTTGGGCACAATACAGGGTTCCCCGCTGTCAGTGAGGTGACTTGATGCGTCTCGGTTCGCACCGCGGCTTTCTATCGGCCGCTTTTGTCTGCTTGGCGCTGGGGTTGGGCGCCGGCGTCGCCGCGCAGCAGGCGGCGCAATCCCCACAGCACGCCGCGGGCGGCCAAGCCGCATCGCCCGATTCCGCCATGGCGCAGATGCCCAAGCATCAGCAGATCATGGGCCTGGGCAAGCTGGCGGCGGCGGCGCAGATCGCCCAGGGCAAGCAGTTGTTTGAAACCTCGTGCAGCTTCTGCCACGGCGCCGACGCCCGCGGCGGCATCGGTCCCGATCTCTTGGAATCGCCGGTCGTTCTGGACGACGTGAACGGCAACAAAATCAGCAAGATCGTCGGCAAGGGCTTTCCGCCGCACATGCCCTCGTTCCAGTTCAATGGGAAGCAGGTGCGGGCCCTGGCCGCGTTTCTGCACAGCCGCGTGCTGGAAGTCGCCAACCTGGCGCATGGCCAGTACAAGCTGCCCTTCACCGTCACCGGCAACGCCGCCGCGGGTGCAGCCTATTTCCAAGCCAACTGCGCCAGTTGCCATTCCGCCACCGGCGACCTGAAGGACATCGGCGGGAAATACACGCCGCTGCAGATCCAGAACATGATCCTCACCGGCTTCAACGTCCGGTCCTACTACTCCCGCAACCGGCCGAAGGAAAACATCACCGTGACCCTGCCCTCCGGCCAAACGTTTACGGGCCGGCTGCGCTATATGGACGAGTTCAATGTCGTTTGGGTCGGCCCGCGGGGCACGGTGCATTCCGTCCGCCGCGGTCCCGGCGTCCAGGTAGCGGTGCCCAATCCGCTGGCCGCGCACCAAAAGCTGCTGGCCAAATACACCGACGCCGATATCCACAACCTGACCGCCTACCTGGTGAGCCTGAAATGAAAATCCCTGGCCTGCGTCCGCTCTTCTTCGCCGCCGTGCTGGCCGCCGCCGCCGTGGCCGCGGTGCCGCCCGGCAACTCGAATTCCAGCGCCGCCGCCCCGCCGGTGCTGCTGCCGCCGCAGGTGCTGCTGCAAAAAGCCGCCACCACCACCTGGCCCACCTACAACGGCGACTACTCCGGCCGCCGCTTCAGCCCGCTGACGCAGATCAATTCCGGTAACATCCAGCGGCTGGCGATTGCCTGGATCCATCACGTCACCGTCGGGACGATGGCCAAGATGGGCGGCTTCGCCATCCACGCCGCGGTGGACTCCACCCCGCTCGAGGTGCACGGCGTCCTGTATTTCACCGTGCCCGACAACGTCTACGCCGTGGACGCGCGCACCGGCCACACCATCTGGCATTTCCATTGGGTGAACCACGGCGGCCTGCTGATCGTCGGCAACCGTGGATTGGGGATGTACGGCAACTGGCTGTACTTCATGACCCCGGACAACTATCTGGTTAGCCTCAACGCCCGCACCGGGAAAAAGCGCTGGGCGGTGGAGGTTGCCGACCCGCGGCAGGGCTATTTCTCCAGCGTCTCGCCGCTGGTGGCGGGCGACCACGTGATCGTGGACGCCGGCGGGGACACGCTGGACCTGCGCGCCTATCTGGACTCCTACGACCCGGCCACCGGCGCCCTGCAATGGCGCTGGTACGTCACCCCCTCGGCCGGCCAGCCCGGCGCCGACACCTGGCCCGACGCCAGCGCCCGCAATCATGGCGGCGGCAATCCCTGGGTGCCCGCCACCTACGACCCCAAACTTGGCCTCGTCTACGTCGGCACCGGCAATCCCAACCCCGTCTACGCGGGCCAAGGCCGCAAGGGCCGCGACCTCTACACCGGCTGCCTGGTGGCGATCCACGTCAACACCGGAAAGATGGCTTGGTACTTCCAAGGCAATGGCCATGACACGCATGATTGGGACCAGACCGAGCCGCCGGTTCTTTTCAACGCCCGCATCCATGGCCATATGGAGCCGCTGGTCGCCCAGGCTTCGCGCGACGGCTATTTCTTTGTCCTCAACCGCCGTACCGGCAAGGAAATCGTCGCGCAGCCTTTCGTGCCGCTGAACTGGTCGCTGGGTCTCAACGCGCGCGGCGAGCCCATCCTGAACCCCAAGCGCAACCCGACCACGGACGGCAACTTGGTTTCCATGACCGCCGGCGGCGCCACCAATTGGTTTCCGCCCAGCTTTGACCCGCAGACCGGGCTGTTCTATGTCAATGGGGACCAGGGCTACAGCATCGCCTATCTGCAAAACGCGGGCAAACACGCCAGCGGCTTCGCCGGCCGCGCCATCACCTTGGTGTCGCACGGCTTTCTCAAGGCGATCAACTATAAGAACGGCGACATCGTCTGGAAATATTTTTATCCCGGCCAATGGGGCGAGGACAGCGGCATCTTGACCACCGCCGGGCACCTGCTGATCACCGGCGACAGCGTGGGCAATATGATCGCCTACGATCCCGCCGATGGCCGCATCCTCTGGCACCAGCACCTGCTCTCGGCGATCTCGAACGGCCCGGAAACCTACTTGCTCGACGGCCAGCAATACATCGTGGTCGGCGCGGGCCCGTTCCTCTACGCCTTCCATCTGGTGCCCGCGGCGGCGCAGGGCGGCGCGGCGATGGCCGCGGGCAAATAGGCGCAATCGCGGTCCAACCGCCCGCGGCCCGGCGCGGAACCCCGCGTCATTGCTTGGCGCGGGCCCCAGCGCGGCTGCCCACCCCAACGCGCACCGCTGCGCGTTGGCGACCCGGCTCTGGGGGCCGCGCCGCTTCGCTGGAGGGCGGACCGCAGCGATTGCCAACGCGCCTGCGGCGGCGGGGAATTTCGCGGCCTTTCCGCGCCCGCTTTGCTCCCCGAGCAAAAGGCGCGGCCCCCCGCGAGCGGACACGCCCGCGCGGGCCGCGCGGGCAGTGTTATCATTGCGGCGGATCTTACATCATGGTGCGGACGCAGATCCAGCTCACGGAAAAGCAGGCGCGGCAATTGAAGCGTCTCGCCGGGGCTCGCGGACAATCCATGGCGCGGCTCATCCGCGCCAGCGTGGACCAGTTGCTCGCCGCATCGGAAGCCGCCGGCCAGCACGGTCCGGAGGCGCTGCGCCGGCGGGCGACGGCGGTCGTGGGCCGCTTCCATGCCCGTACGGCCGACCTCGGCGCGCAGCATGACCGTTATCTGGCGCGGGCGTTTGGCCCGTGAGCGTCTTCGTGGACACCAGCGCGGTGCTGGCTCTGCTGAACGCGGATGACGCCATGCACGCCCGGGTGGCCGCGGCCTGGCGCACCCTGGTGCGGGCGGAAGAGGAACTGGTCACCAGCAGCTACGTCCTGATCGAAAGTCTCGCTCTCGCGCAGGCCCGGCTGGGGCCGGCCGCGGCCCGCGCCCTGGCCAACGAATTCGTGCCCGCCCTGGAAGTCGTTTGGGTGGATGAGGCGCTGCATCGCGCCGCGCTGAGCGCCTGGCTGATCTCCGGCCGGCGGGATCTCAGCCTGGTGGACTGCGTCAGCTTCGAGGTCATGCGCCGCCGCAGCGTGCCGCGCGTTCTCACGCTGGATCGCCACTTTGGCCGGCAAGGATTCGCGGCGGTGCCCTAGCCGCGAACCGGCGCCGGTTCGCCGGCCGCGCCGGTCCCGGCGGCGGCCGAAACGCCGCAAAGGTGCACGCGAACGCCGAGAGCCGCCAGCATGGCGGCCTTCACGGCCAGCGCCTCGCCGGCGCGCTCCGCCGGGACATAGACGATATTCACGTGGTTGGCGCGGTGGCGGGCCATGAAGCCGTCGCGCGAAACGCCATCGAAGACGGCGTTGACCAGCGGCCACTGCGGCGTGGTGTTGCGCCAGCGCCGCGCGATCTCCGCCTCCGGCAGGTCCACCACCGTGCCCAGGCCGATGTCGGCGTGCAGCGCGCCGCCGGCGACGAACACGCGGCTCCAAACGATGCGTCCCGGGCGGCCGACGCCCTTCAGCGAACCGCCGCCCAAGGGAAAATACATCGCCGGCTGCCGTTCACTGACCGCGCCGGCGTAGCCGCCGCGCAGATGATTGGGGGGCGCGGCGCCGGAGATTTGCAGCACCCAGACGAAGCCTTCCCCGCCCTGGTAGGCGCAGCGCTCGCCCCAGCGGACATCGTGCAACGTGGTGGTCGGGTCCAGGCCCAGCGCCCGCCAGCAGCGGTGGGTGATCAGCGCGTCCACGCCCGCCCCTTCGTCCACCTCATTGCAGTGGGGCAGCGGCTGGCCGGCGTAAAGTTCCGCGCCGCCGCCGTCGCCCCGCACCGGCGGGCGGTCGGCGTTGTTCAGCAGCCCCTCGGCGAGATCCGAGGCCGGAACCAGGTCCTTCAACCCCTGCTGATACTGGATGCCGATGGCGTCGCAGCCGAACTCCGCCGCCATGCGCAGCGCGGCGATATACATCTTGCACTGCTGGTGGATTTGCCCGTCGGTGAGGTCGGCGGCCTCATCGCCGCCGGTGCGGAATTGCAGCCCCCGCCCGTCCAGCCACGCCCGCACCGCCTGCGCCTCGGCATCCGGGATGGTCCGCATCCGCGCCACCAAGGCGGATTGGCTCAGCCGCTCCTTGTACACGCCCAGCGGATTCAGCAGCTCGTCATCAATGATGGCGTTGTACATTCCCATGCAGCCCTCATCGAAGACGCCGAGGATCGCCTTGCGCCGCCGCAGCTCCGCCGCCAGCTCCTCGCCCCGCCGCCGCGCCTCCGCCGGCAGGGCCGCGGCGTCGAGGGGATGGACGTGCGAAAGATCGTGGGTAACCCGCCCGTCCCGAATCCATTCCCGCAGCCCGCGCAAGAACCATGCGTCGCGGAAGTCCTCGCTCCACAGCGTGCTGTAGGAAACGCCCGCCTTGACCAGCGAGCCGTTCAGGTTCAGCAGCCCGACCAGCCCCGGCCACTGCCCGGACCAATTGGCCACGGTCAGGATGGGCCCGCGGTGACTGCGCAGGCCGGGCAGCACATGGTGCGTGTATTGCCACGCGGCGGTGGCGCAGACCAACGGCGCCTCCGGCGGTATCGCGGCGAAGATGTCCATCCCCATCCGCTGGCTGGAGATGAAGCCGTGGCCCGCCGCCGCATCCACGGGAAAGGCGCGCCGCAGGGCAACGCCCTCGGCCTGGAAGCACGCCGTCAACTGGCGCTCCAACTGCTCCTGCGCCGGCCAACATGTTTGGTTCGCCGCCAACCGCAGATCGCCGCTTGTCACCAGCACCGCCTCGCGTATCGCCATGCGCCTCTCCCGTTGCCCCAGCCCCCGCCGCCGGCCGCCACATCACGCCGGCGCCGCGCCAAAGCTTTAGGATAGGCCGCTCAGGCCGGCAAGCGAAGGTCGCGGAAGTTGTTGCTGGTGGGGCCGGTGGTGATCGCCACTCCCGCCGCCAAGAGGGGATACGCGTCGAAGCGCGCCAGCGCCAGAACCGGATCGAAACCGGCGGCGCGGGGGCGCGCCACCGGTCCGCGCGCGGAATCCTTAACGCCGCCGGCGCAGGCGCCGGCGCGCCCGCCCACCCGGCGGAATGTCGCGTCCTTAGCGCGCCGAGTTTGCCGCAGGTGCAAACGGCGCCGCCCCGCGATCCGCCGGCCGCGAGTATATTGCTGGGAAGCGGGAATGCGCCGGGCGCACCCCGCACCGCGCAGGCGATGGCGCAGCCACCGAACC
>JAKAUF010000012.1 GCA_021827785.1 Acidobacteriota bacterium
GAAACGGCCAACATCGCCGCCGCGCTGGAGAAGACCGCCGCCGCCGGCTATTGGTCGGTGGCGCTGGATGCGGATGCGCCGCAGCCGTATTGGGCGCACGATTTCCGCGGACCCACGGTGCTGGTGGTCGGAGCGGAAGGCGCCGGTCTGCATCGCCTGGTGCGGGAGCGCTGTGATTTCGCCGTATCCATCCCCTTGGCGCCGGGACCCGCCTCGCTGAACGCCTCCGTGGCGGCGGCGGTGGTGCTGTTCGAGGTGGTGCGGCAGCGGGCGGCGGCGCCCGCTCCATAGGCGCCCCGGGGCGGTGCGGACGTTCATTCTGCCGGGCAGGTCCGGCTGTCAGCCAGCCCGGCCATCGAATCAGAACCGGTGCGCGGCGGGGTTAGAACACGTAGCGGGCGCCGAGCTGAATCTCCCGCCCGGGCGTGGCCGCAGTGGTGATGGTGCCGAACTGCGGCTCATTCACATAGTTGTTGGGCATGCCCAGGTTGGTGTGGTTGAGGGCATTGAAGAACTCCGCGCGGAACTCGACGCGCTGACTTTCGCCCAGCGCGAAGGCCCGCGTCAGGGCTAGATCCATGTCCTGCAAGCCTGGGCCGTAGATGGAGTTGCGGCCGGCGTCACCGAAGGTATAGGCGGGGGGGGCGGCGAAGGCCGCTGGGTTGAACCACTCCGCCGCCGTGTGCGTGCCCGCCGGGTAGAGCGGCGCGCCGGTGACATTGGCGCGAATGGGATTTTCGCCCAGCAGCGTGCCCGCGTTGGCGGTGTCGCCAAAGACCTGGACGGTGAAAGGGAAGCCGCTTTGCGCCTGGTAGATGACCGCCAAATCCCAGCCGCGGGTCGCCGCCCGGGACCAGGAATATGCCGCCCATGCCGGCAACTGATAGACCGCGCTGGCCGCAAACCGCAGCGGCACGTCGCAGGCGGGACCCTTTTCCGCCGCCAAATTGGAGTTGTTCTGCGGCAGGGCCGATTCCACCATGGGGGAGCGAAAATCGGGGGCAGTGGTTAGGCTTTTGGACCAGGTGAAATTGGCCAGGAAGGTCAGCCCCTGGGACCAGCGCCGCCGCGCATCCAGCCAGCCCGCATCGTACCAACTGCTGGCGCTGTTCTCCAGCATATTGATGCCCCCGGCCGGGGTGGCCATGCTCGTCATGGGGAAGCCGGCGGGAAACTTCGTGCCGGGCAAAAACGTCAGCGTTTGGTAGGGACGCCGCGGGCCCAGCGGGCCGGGCCCCGGCGGGGCGTTGTTGACCAGGACCATCTGTTGCAAGTGGTAGCCGCGAGCCCCGGTATAGCCGGCTTCAATCACCGTGTCCTGCCCCAGCGCCTTTTGCAGCGACAGGCTCCATTGGTGAATTTGCTGCGCGGGGGAGTGGGGATCGAAGGCGGTGACGCTCACCGGGGTTTGGCCAAAGACCGCGGGAGCGAAGTTGAAGCCCGACAAGCTGGGGTTGAAGTTGTCGCTTTGGTCGCTCTCCTGGAACACCAATGGCGGATTGTGGCGCTGGTTGCACCAGGTGTTCATGTCCACCGGCGTGAAGAATACGCCGAAGGCGCCGCGCAGAACCCAGCCCCCGCCCAGGGCTTGGGTAAACCCGAAGCGGGGGGCGAAATTGAGCTTGTTGGCGTACATCAATCCGGTGGGCATGCCCAACTGGCCGCCGATGAACAAATAGGGCTGGCCGTGGCGGAAGATGACGTTGGTGCCCTGGGCCACGCCATCGGTCATGGGGCTCATGAACTCATAGCGCAGACCCATGTCCACGGTAGTGGAGTTCGTTACCCGCCAGGTGTCTTGAATGAAGCCATCGCCGTACCACTGGCGCAAGTCCATGGAGGGAATGCCGGCTTGGCGCTGGCGGACCACGGGCAGGCCCAGTTCAAAGCTGGCCAGGGCGGCGCCGGTCCCATCATTGGTTGCGGTTTGGGTGGTGAAGCCGTTGGTGAACTGGTAATAGCCGCGATTTTCAAAAAAACCCCACATCGGCCAATCGAAATAGCGGAAGTCGCCGCCGAATTTGAGGTCGTGCCTTCCCACCTCGTGGTCCACCACGTCGCCAACCTGAAAGACGGTATCCCAATCCTGCACGGGAGTAGCGGCAAAACTGTCGCCAAAGCCGCTATAGCCCTGCACCGTGAACCAGGGCATGCCCCAGGCGCCATAACCACCGAAGCCGACGCCCTGAATTCCCAATTGCTTGACGTAGTTATGGGTGAAATTGTCCTGCGAATAGCGGTGCATGGAGAGGCGCGAAACCGCCGCCCAGACGCGGTTCACCGTCTCGGGCGAAATGATGCGCGTGTAGGAGGCGGTAAAGTTCTGCGCCAAATTGTTGTCGTAGGCGCCAAAGCCCGGCAGATTTTGCGGCACGAAGTCGCGCTCGTGCTCGATGGAGTAGCGGGCGAAAAGGCTGTTGCCGCCACCGAGTTCGTGATCCAAACGCAACGTGCCCTGATCTTCCTGGCCGGTCTGCGCGCGTTCGTCCAGGTAATTGTTCTTGTCGCGGCCGGTCTGCGCGATGTTGGGCAGCGGCACGGTTGCCAGTACCTGGGTGGCAACGGGATTGACCGAGGGCAATTGATCGTTGGGGAAGGGATCGCGCAGTACGGCGGGATTGGACGGGCTGGTGGGCAGCGAAGGGTTGTAATTGGGGTTGGCGTGGGTCGTGGCCGGGTTGTAGATGGTATAGCCGCTGCCGGCGAAATTGCCGGCCCGCTCGGCGAGGGTGGGCACGGTATCGTATTGGACGATCTGGTGATTGAGGCGGAAGCCCTCGTAGTTGAGGAAGATGAATGTGCGATGGGGTTGAATGGGGCCGCCGAGCGAGAAGCCGAACTGATTTTGCGACAGGTGGGGGATGCGGCTGGGCTCATTGAAGGCGCGGGCGTCCAGAGCGCTGTTACGCAGGTATTCGTAGAGATCCCCATGCCAGTGGGCGCCGCCCGAGCGGGTGACAATATTGATTTGCGCGCCGCCGCCTCCGCCGAATTCGGCGGAATAGCTGCCGGTTTGCACCTTGAACTCGCGCACGGCGTCGGTCGCCGGGCTGAGCGCGAGGGTATTGAAGGTGGGATCGGTATCGGTAGCGCCGTCGAGGATGAAATAATTCGCGTTGGGCCGGGCGCCGCCGGCGGAGAGGGCGGAGTTTTGCAGCGGCCGCCAATAGAGCGGATTGGCGGTGCCGGTGGCCGCTCCGGACCCGGCATGCACGCTTGGGGCCAGCAGGGCCAAGTCGAGCAGATGGCCGCCATTCAGGGGCAAACGTCGAACCATCTCCGGCCCGATGACCTCGCCCAAGCTGGCGCTGTTGGTGCGCAGCAGTTGGGCGCCCCCGACCACGGTGACCTCCTGCGCCACCGTCCGGACGTGCAGCCGCCAATCCAGGCGCAGTTGCTGGTTCACCTCCAGGGTAAAGCGCCGCGCGGGCGCGGCCAGGCCCTTGGCGGTTACCGCCAGGGTGTACCGGCCGGGCGGCAGCGCGGGAAAAACATACTGACCGGCGCGGTCCGCCAGTGTGCGGCGGACAGCGCCGGTGGCCAGCGCAGTGAGCCGCAGCGCCGCGCCGACGACCGGCCGGCCGCTCGCGTCGGAAATGACACCGCTCACCGCTGCTAGGCCGCTCTGGGCCCAGCACCGCACCGGGTAGGCGAACAAAACCACCGCAGTCAGGACCAGCGCCATTGATAGTCGCGGGTCCCAGCCCCGCCTGCGGCGTGGCGTCCCGCTTGGATTGAAAGATCGCATCGGCACGCGAGGATTAAAGCAGTGTTGCCGGCCCCACGCCATTACCAATAGTTGTTAATTAGCGGACTATTGTTTGGGGGGGGCGAGGGTTGCCAGCGCGTGCGCGCGGCCAGGCTTTGGCCGAGGCGCCCTTGCGCCAGCGCCGCGGCCGCCCAGTCCTGCCAAGGCGGAGGCGCGGTCAGCCAGCGGCGCAGCCAGCCGCTCCAGCGCCGCGCCCGGCGGGTCGCCGCCCGCACCACCCGGGCATGACTGGCGGCGGCGCGGATCAAATCTCCGTCACCGGCCAGCGCCGCGGCTGCCATCTCGGCCGCCAATGCGCCGCCGAGCATGGCCCGGGCCAGGCCGGCGCCGGTAAAGGGATCGGCGAAGCCGCCGGCGTCGCCGGCGAAAAATATCCCCGCTGGGAGCGCGGCGCCGCGGCCCAGATACACCGGAGCCGTCACCTGCACCGGACGCGCCAGGGCCGCGCCGTGCAAACGCATCGCCAGCGGCGGCGCGACCGCGGAAAGCCAGCGCACGATGTCGCGACAGCCGCTAAGACCGGGGGCATCTTGGCGAACCAGAGCGCAGACGTTGACGCCGCCGTCCTCCACCGGCGCCAGGCCGCAGTAGCCATGGCGCAGCGCGAACATTTGCAGCGCGCCGGCGGGAATGCCCGCCAAGTGCGCCTTGGCGCCGATCCATGCGCGCCGCCGCGTCACGCATGGAACGGGCAAGCCCGCGATGCGCCACCAGCGGCCCGCGGCGACGATCAGGGCGCGTGAGCGCAGACGCTCCGTATGGCCGGCGAAGGTGAACTCCAATTCGCCGGCGCCGCGCGGCGCGGGCCGCCAACCACGGACGATCGCGCCGCTGCGCGTTTCCGCCCCAGCGGCGCCGGCCGCGGCCCACAACTGGGCGTCCAGACGCCAGCGGGAGATGCCGCGCGCGGCGGGCGCCAACGGGAAGGCGTAGCGGCGGCCGGAGAGGGTGATCCACTCGGCGGCGGCGATTTCCGGCGCGGCGGCCATCAGCTCCGGCGCCGCCTGTGCCAATAGCGGCAGGGCCTCGGCGGAGACGAATTCGCCGCAGACTTTGTCACGGGGAAATCGGCTCCGCTCCAGCACCACGACGCGCAGCCCGAGGCGGGCGGCCCGCCAGGCGGCGATCGCGCCAGCGGGCCCGCCACCGACAACCGCCGCATCCCAAACGCGTTCGTTGCCGCTAGCCGCCATTCGGGTCAACCCCGCCGCGGGCTGGGAGCCGGCCGCGCTTTCCGGCCCCAGCGGCAATCAATATTGTTTGGCGCGGGCCCCAGCCGGTCCACTCGCCCGCGACCGGCAGGTTCGGCGCTGGCGGCGGAAACCGGTGCGACCGCGGACGGGCGCATCGGCGCGCGGAGGCTTACCTGCCGCCGCGCTGGGGCTTGCCTGCGGTGATCGGCGGTTCTGGTCCGGGCCCGGGCATGGGCGGTGTCGGCGCCGGAGGGACCGGTCCGGGCGGCGTGCGCGGGGGAGGAATGGTGGGCGGACCGACGGGCGGCTGCGGCTCCGGACGCGGCGGACGCGGTGCGGGATCGTGCAGGCTCATGCGCCATTGGATTCACCATGCGGCCAAATGGTCAGCCCCAGGCGAAAGCGGCCGGGTACGGAGACCTGAGAATCCATGCAACCCGCCGCCCGCGCCAATGCCGCCAACTCCGGGGCGGTGTAGGCTTGGCGAAAGCTGACCCGGCCATCGTGCAGCGTCATACGGCTGAGCCGGACCGCCGCCACCAGGCTAAAGCCGCAATAGCCCCACCAACTGCGCGCCAAATCCTGGATCAGGACGGCTCCACGGCTAAGCCGCGCCATTGCGCGCAACACCTCGACCGCCGCGGCGCCATGGAAATGGTGCAGGAACAACGAACAGAGCACCAGATCAAAGCTGCGCGGCGGAAAGGGCAGGGCGAGAACATCGCCGGCGGCCAAGTCCACCTCCGGCGGCCACGGGCGGCCGGCGAGGAGATGGCTGGGGCGGCGGTCCAGGGCCACCAGATGGCAAACATAACCCTGGCCTTGCAGCCATTCCAGCATCGCCGCCGTGCCTGCGCCGGCGCCGGCGCCAACATCTAGGATCCGCAGCCGCCGTGGGCCGGGAGCGGCGGCGGCGGCGTCATTGGGCGCAAGGCGCGGCAGCGCGGCGGCTAGAAGGCGGCGCATTGCGGCCTCGCCGCCGAGGCGATGGTGAATCCAGGCCAGATCCGCCAGGCTGGCGCGAACCGCCTCCGCCGATCCGGCATCCTCATCCAGCCATTCCCGCCCCAGCCGTTGGCGCATAACCGCCTACACCGCCGAGAGCACCAAGGCGGAATTCTTGGAGCCGAAGGCGATGCAGTTGCACACCGCGTGGGCGAAGCCGTGGGCGCGGCTCTGGTGCGGCACGTAATCCAGATCGCATTCCGGGTCGGGATGATCCAAGTTGAGGGTCGGAGGCAGGCGCTGCGAGCGCAGCGCGGCCAGAGTGGCGGCCACGCCCGCGGCGCCGCTGGCGCCCTGCGGATGGCCGATCAGGCTCTTCAGCGCGGACATGGGAATCCGGTAGGCGTGGGAACCAAAGGCCAGCTTGAGAGCCCGGGTTTCAATGCGGTCATTGAGCACCGTCGAGGTGCCGTGCAGATTGGCGTAGCCGATGGCCTCCGGCGGCAGGCCGGCGTCGGCCAGCGCCAACTGCATGGCCCGCGCGGGCTCCTCGCCGCTCTCGGCGGGGCGGACGCGATGATGCGCGTCGCAGGTGGAACCATAACCAGCCAGCAGCGCGTACGGCCGCGCGCCGCGGGCCCGGGCGCGCGATTCCTCCTCGACCACGAACATCCAAGCGCCCTCGCCCAACACGCAGCCGTCGCGGTCGGCGGAAAATGGCCGCGAGCCCCGGGCCGGGGCGTGATTCCAGGCGTTGGTCAAGATTCGCATCAGCCCGAAGGCGCGGGCGATAAGAGGCGCCAGTGGAGCATCCACGCCGCCGCAGAGCACGGCGTCGGCGGCGCCCAACAGAATCTGCTGGCGGGCATAACCCAGGGCGTCGGTGGAGGAAGTGCAGCCGGTGGAGATCAGGTGGCTGAAGCCGCGCAGGCCAAAACGCATGGACAGTTCGCTCGCCAGGTTGCCGGGAGTGGCGGAGGGGATGGTATAGACGCTGCAACGTTTCTCTTGGCCGGCAAAGTACAGCTCGAATTGGCGCTCCACGAACTCCAGCGCCGCGCCCCCGCTGCCGATCAGCACGGCGGTGCGGCGGCGATCCTCAAGCGACATGTGCTCCGGTTCCAGGCCCGCGTCGGTGAGGGCCTCGGCGCCGGCGGCCAGGGCCATGGGCACCACGCGACCCACCTGCGCCGCCTCATGCGCGTCCATGTACGCCAGGGGATTGAACTCCTCGGCCGCGCCGCCGATCTGCGCCGCCAGGCCGGCTTGGCGAAACGCGGGGATCACCCGGACGCCGCTGACGCCCTCCTGCGTGGCGCGGAAGAACGCCTCCCGGCCAATGCCGTTGGGGCTGACCACGCCCATGCCGGTGATCACCGCCCGCCGTTGCAATCCCCGTGACCCTTTCCGCGCCGCTTGGCCGCCACTTGATGATACCCCTCGGATGCCGGCGCGGCCCCGGATGGGTGAGAATACAGACTCTCAAAACTGGGCCAAAGATCAGTGTCTTAGGAGGAACACGGCGCTGATCTGGTGGGAGTTAGCGGCGCGGGGGAATGAGAGACACCGCTCCGCCCTCAGGGCCCAATAGGCGGGACGCGAACCGATCGCTTGGCGCGGGCCCCAGCGCGGCTGCGCCGCGCGTCCCGCTTGCGCGTCGGCTGGGCCGGGGACCCCAGTCCGCCCCGGCCCAGCCAGCGCGTCGCTGGGGGCCGCGCCGCTTCGCTTGCCGGGGGCGGGCCGCCCCGCGGAATTTCGCGGCCTTTCCGCGCCCGCTTTGCTCCCATAGCAAAAGGCGCGGCCCCCGCGACTTGACCCGCATTCCGCAACCCGCCTACGATAC
>JAKAUF010000091.1 GCA_021827785.1 Acidobacteriota bacterium
GGTTGGCCCGTCCGGCCGCCAGCCCCCTAGGTGTTATCAAACAAATGTATAAAACAAATGTTCACTTCCCGTCAAGCCCCCGGCGCCGCCGGCGGCCGCCGCGCCAGCGCCTGCATGCCCGCCCACATGAAGCCCGCCAGCTCGCGCGCCATGGCGTCCCGCTGCTCCGGAGTGGGCCGCGGGCTCAAGCGATTGCGAATGGGGCCGGGAATGTAAATCAGCGTGGCGCCCAAGGCGTTGCCGGTGGCGAGCTGCACGCGCCAGTCGTTGCAAGGCAGTTGCATGCAATCCGCAACCACGTCCGCCAACGCCAGCCAACTGGGCCGGTAGACGTGTTCGATGAGCAGGCTGAAGGCCGGAGTGGGGTCGGTATTTTCCTGGGACAACAGGCGGTGAATCCAGGTCTCTTGCCCATCGCCATGCAAGATCCGCAACCGCGCCAGGAAATACGCTTCCAGCCGTTCCCGCGGCGGGGCCTGCCCGCGCGCCGGGACCTGTCCTTCTCCGCCGCGCCGCATGATTTCGATGGCGGCGTGCAGGACGGCTTTGTAGAGCCCCATCTTGCCGTGGAAGTAATAGTTCACCGCCGCCACGTTGGCTCGCGCCTGGCGGCAAATGTCGCGCACCGTGGCGTGGCGGAAGCCGTGGGCGGCGAAGATTTCGGCCGCCGCCGCCAAAATGCGCTCCCGGGTCGGCGGCTGCTCCTTGCGCCGGACTGCTCCGGAGCCTCTTCCACCGCGATTATCGGCCATGGCAAACACCTGTTTGAAACACGACCCATCTTATAACATGCGCGCGGCCGGCGGCGGCCGGCCTGCCCACATTCCACCGGCGCCGAGAGGCGGCGCCGAGCGAGCGGTGTGCGGCGGCCGGCGGCGGAAGGGACGGGAAGACCGCGCTCAGTCCAGCTCGACCAGCGTCTAGAGCGAGGTGCACAGGAATCGGGTCATGTAAAAGCCGTCCCACCAGCTGAACGGCGGCCGCCCTACCGTGTAGTGCCCGCAGGGCAGCCAGCGGGCCTCGTGCTCGATGCCCAGCGCGCGGAATGCCGCCAGCACGCGGCGGGAAAATGCGGGTAAAAACGACAGGTCGTAGCGGGCGCAGAGCAGCAAATGGCGCTTCCGCGCCCCCACCAGCCGAGGGTAATAGCTGGCCGGGCTGATGACGCGCCAGGCTTCCCGCAGTCCCCCCTGGTCCAGCGCGCCCGCGAAGCCGGCGCGCACATGCCCGGTCGTCAGCCCGGTCCAGACGACGTCGCCGAAATAGTCCGAGACGTGGTTGAAGACGTTGGCGCGCAAACGCGGCTCATGCGCGGTGGTCAGAAAGGCGTAGCAGGAGCCGAGGCTGGTGCCCATGATGCCGATCCGCTCAACGCCTTCCGCCTCCAGCCAGTCCACCGCCGCGCGCACGTCGCAGACCGCCTGGCGGGCGGCATGGATGGTCCGGCCGATGTTGCTGTCCACCGTATATTCCGCCCGCGCCAAGCCCGCCGGCCGCCGCCGGTCGTGGTAGGGTAGGCTTAGGCGCAGCGCGGCCACGCCAAAGCGCTGGAACAGGCGGCATAAGCCGACATGGCCGCTCTCGTCGGCATTCCACTGCGGCAGAACCACCACCGCCCTCCGCTCTCGCCCCGGTCGCCGCTTCGCCGGCAGCCATTGCGCGTGCACGCGGTTGTTTTCCTGGCAGGGGCCGGGTGCGGGCGAGGAAAACGTCAGCCAGCCATCCCGGAGATGGTAATCGCGCACCGTGGGCGCGGTGTAGAACGCCGTGCTGGCGGCCAGCGCCCGTTCATTCCACGCGGCCAAATCCGCCAGGCCCCGCGGCTGGGCCGGGAGCCCTCCTATGGGCGTGGCGCGCAGCCACTCCCAGCCCCAGTCGAACGGCCGCGGCACCTTGTTCCGGTCGCGCGCGGCCAATCGCCGCTCCCAACGTTGGATCCATTGGCCGTAAACGTCCACCGCCTATCATGATAGCGACCCCCGCCGCGGCGGTGGGTTGAGCCCATCGCGGCGGCCGCGCCCCGCGCCATGCCAGCCGCGCTGGGCCTATGGGATCCACGGCCCGGTTGGGCGCGCAAGCGGCGTCCCGCACCGCGGCAACCAAACCGGGATGCCGCCGCAGGCGGGGCTGGGGTCCGCGCCAATGACTTCCCTTGACCGGCAATAAAATGGGCCGGTTCGCTCGCTGTAGCTTGGCGGTCGAACCGGCCCATTCGACCCAGAACCGGGTCGGTGAGAATCCAAGCTTTATCCTATTCCGTGTGCTTGTCAAGTTGCGGGCCTGCTACTATGGTTTGCGCCACTTCGCCCGATTGAGCACCACTGAGGAGGGAAAACATGCGATTCCGATCCCAATGGCTCCTAACGCTGGCCGCCCTGGCTTTGGCGGTCGCTCTGGTGGGCTGTTCCAAATCGAATGCGCCGGCGGCGGCGCCGGCCTCCAACAGCACACCCGCCGCCACGCAAAACACCAGCGCCGCGCAATCGGCCGCTCCAGCAGCGTCATACGGCGGCGGCGGGAGCCGCGCCGCGGCCAGGTCCTATCGCCGGGCCGCCCACAGGGCCTCCGCACCGGCGGCGCCATCCGCTCCGCCTGCCCCGCCGCCGCCCCCGCCCAAAGTGACCATTGCCGCGGGCACTCATCTGGCGATTCGTTTGAACCAGGCCCTGGGCTCTGATATCAGCAGCGTGGATCAACCGTTCGTGGGCGAGATTAACCGTCCGGTCGTGGTGGGTGGCCAAGTGGTGGTTCCGCGCGGCGCCCGGGTTAACGGGAAAGTTACCGTGGCGGCATCCAGCGGCCATTTCAAGGGCCGCTCCGAACTGGCGCTCGCATTGGTCAGCCTGCAATATAACGGCCACACGTATCCGCTCAGCGGCGTCTGGGAAGTGCTGGGACCGTCGCGCGGCAGCCGTTCGGTCAAAATGATCGGTGGCGGCGCGGGCCTTGGCGCTCTGGTGGGGGCCTTGGTGGGCCATGGCAAAGGTGCGGCCATCGGCGCGGCCATCGGGGCGGGCGCGGGCACGGCAGGCGAGGCGCTGACCAAGCCCACGCAGGTGGATCTGAAATCCGAAGCCGTCATTACCGTCACCCTGCGCCAGCAGGTGCGCGTCCATCCCGCCAGCGCTCTGCTGCCCTAGCCGGATGGCGGCGGTGGGCCGGCGTTCCGCTTGCCCACCGCCCCGGGCGCGGCGCCCGCGGCCGCGTTTTTGTTATTGAATCCGGGACTGCCGCGCCGGCGTGAATTGCGCGGGGTCAATCGGCTTGCGGCCCGCGAAGCCTTCCTCGGCGCCATGCCAATAGGCGATCGTTTCTTCCCCAAGCTGCCAGCAGAGCAGCACGATGCGGCCATTCATGCGGCAGGGAAAATCCAATAAGCCGCGCTCCAAGTCCTTGATCTGCACTCCCGCCGCGTCCAGCTCCCCGAGCAGGTCCTTGAGCCGCTGCAAGATGCTGTCCCGTTCCGCCCTGCGCGCCGCCATGGCGATGGGATCCAGCTGCACGCCGCCCAGCAGCAGAATGCGGGTAATGGTCCGCTGCATTTCCGCGTCCAGCGCTTCCGCTTTGGCGTGCGCCTCCACGGCCGACTGCATCAGGCCGCGCAGCACGGGCAGCAACGCTTGCGCTTCGCCGAGGGTAAAGGTCTTGGCCATGGCTTAAGCCAGCGCCAGCATGCGGTCCAGCGCCAGCCGCGCGCCACGCTTCACGCCTTCCGGCACGCGGATGGGGTTGACCACCTCACCCTGCTCTAGATTTTCCAGCACCCAGCAAAGATGCTGCGGGGAGATGCGGAACATGGTGGTGCAGACCGGGCAGGCATTGCGGTCCAATGGGATGATCTTCTGCTCGGGATGCTGCTGCGCCAGCCGATGCACCAGGTGCAGTTCGGTGCCCACGGCCCAGGACGCCCCCGCCGGGGCGGATTCTATGGCGCGAATGATGAAGTCGGTTGAGCCGGTTTGATCCGCCTTTTGCGCCACCTCGAAGCTGCATTCGGGATGCACGATTACCCGCACCCTGGGATCCTCGGCGCGGCGCTGGTCCACATGCTGCGGCAGGAATCGCTGGTGCACCGAGCAATGTCCCTTCCACAGGAGCAAGCGGCTGGCGCGGAGGCGGCCGGCGTCGTTGCCGCCAAGTTCCTGCCGCGGATTCCACACCGCCATCTCTTCCAGGCCGATCCCGATCTGGTGCCCAGTGTTGCGGCCCAAATGCTGATCGGGCAGAAACAGCACGCGCGGTTTGCGCGCCAGCGCCCAGCGCAGGGCCGCGGGTGCGTTCGAGGAAGTGCAGACCAAGCCGCCCCGCTCGCCGCAGAAGGCCTTGATCGCCGCGGTGGAGTTGATATAGGTGATGGGCACGATCTCGGCGGCCAGCCCCAGCGCTTCCAATTGCTCCCAGGCGTCCTCCACCTGGGTGAACTCCGCCATGTCCGCCATCGAACAGCCGGCGTTCAGGTCCGGCAGGATCACCTGCTGCCCCGGTCCGCGCAAGACGTCGGCGCTTTCCGCCATGAAGTGCACGCCGCAAAAGACGATGTACTCGGCCTCGGGGTGTTCCATCGCCCGGCGCGCCAGCCGGAAGGAGTCGCCGGTGAAATCGGCGAAATGGATGACTTCGTCCCGTTGGTAATGGTGCCCGAGAATCAACACGCGCCGGCCCAGATTCCGCCGCGCGGCGGCAATCCTGCCGTCGAGGGCATGGTCGGGATGGCGCAGATAACTCGTGAGCGAGCAGTCTGCAAGTACGTTGGCGGTGGAAGCGGCCATAGGCGTGGGCCCGGGTTGCCGCGAAGCAGGCAGTTCGCGGGCCGCGGGCTGCCTCCCAACCATTTTATCTCCGCTCGCCCGACAGGCGTGGCGCGGCGGCGCGCCTCCGCCCGTCTCGAGAGCGGGCCGCCGGGTCCGATCCTGTTAAAATCAAAGCGGAAACGCCGTCTAAAACACCGTTAGGAAGCAAAGAGGAGACGCATGGGAAAAGTCGCCAAGACCGCCGACCGCGCCAAGGCCGGAGACAGCGCCGAGCAGGCCTGCCCCAAGTGCGGCAAGCCGGTCCGGATCGTCAAACGGATTCGCAACCGCCAATTGAACATCGCCGGGGGTATGTACCTCTCGTGCTCGGGTTGCGAATACGCCGAAAAACTCTGATGGTCGCCACTTGCCGGCGCTCGCGGGCATCCGCCGCCCGCCGCCGTTGAGGCCCGGGCCGTCCCAGGGGCCGCCGCCGCCCAAGCCCCCAGAACTAATAGCCTGCTTCCTACCGCAGCCACGCCGGTGAGCCCGTTGCGGGAGCTCGCCCGCGTCCGTGTGCATGGCCACTAACAACGCCAAGCGTCCAGCGGTCCAGGTCTTCGTCGCCACTACGGTGATGCTGGCCTTCATTTCCTATTGGCGCGCCGCCGCGGTGGTGTTGTCGGACCTGGCCTCCTCGGCGTTCTACGTTCCGGGCATTGCCGAGCAGGCCATCGGACCCAGCGCCGCCTGGTTCATTTTGGCGGTCATGCTGTTCAGCTACGGCGTCCGCGCGCTGTACATCGAGAGCAGCACCATGTTCGTCCGGGGCGGCGTCTATCGCGTGGTGAAAACGGCGATGGGCAGCACCCTGGCCAAGATCGCCGTCTCCGCGCTGATGTTCGATTTTTTGCTGACCGGCCCCATCAGCGCCGTCTCCGCGGGCCAATACGTCGCCGGCTTCATCCACAGCTTCAGCGCCCGCATCGGCCACCCCTGGCGGGTTCCCGCCAATCCGTTTTCGGTCGTCTTCGCTCTCGCTATCACCGGTTATTTTTGGTGGAAAAACATCCAGGGCATTCGTGAAAGCAGCGAGAAAGCGATCCGCATCATGCAAATCACCACCGTCATGGTGGTGCTGCTGATCGCGTGGTCCGCCTACACGCTCTGGCACGTGGGCGTTCACCTGCCGCCGAGCCCGCTGCCTGTCAGCCATCTGCATTTCACCCCGGCGTCGCTGGGCTGGCTGCTCCATACCGGGGTCTCCAGCGTCGCCGTGCTGGCGCTGCTGATCGGATTCGGCCATTCGGTGCTGGCCATGAGCGGCGAGGAAACCCTGGCCCAGGTGTACCGCGAGATCGAGAGCCCGAAGGTCAAGAACCTGGAGAAGACCGCCGCGATCATCTTCGTCTACACGCTGATCTTCACCAGCCTGGCCGCCTTCTTCGGCGAGATGATCGTGCCCGCCGCCGTGCGGCACCGGCATTTGCTGGGCAATTTGCTCGGGGTGCTGGCCATGTATCTCTATGGGCCCTACAATCTCCGCCTGGCCTTTCAGGCGTTCGTCGTCGTGGTGGGCGCGCTCATCCTGGCCGGCGCGGTGAACACCGCCATCATTGGCTCCAACGGCGTCTTGAACCGCGTCAGCGAGGATGGCGTCCTGCACAAATGGTTCCGCGCTCCGCACAAAAAGTACGGCACCAGCCATCGCATCATCAACATGATCTGCGGGCTGCAAGCGGGCATCATCCTGATTACCCGCGGCAACGTCGCGCTGCTGGGAGAAGGCTATGCGTTCGGCCTGATTTGGAGCTTCAGTTTTCTCGCGGTCGCCGTGCTGGTGCTGCGTTTCACCGCGCCGGAGGGCCGGGAGTGGCGCATCCCGCTGAATTTCCGCATCGGCAAGACGGAGATTCCGTTGGGCGCCGCGCTGATCGCGATCGTGCTGCTGGCCACGGCGGTCATGAACCTATTCACCAAGGAGATCGCCACCATCGCCGGCGCCTCCTTTACCGGGGCCTTTTTCCTGCTCTTCATCGTTTCGGAGCGGGTCAGCCGGCGCAAGGAACTGCGCGCCCAGCCCAGCGAGCACAAGGACCAGTTCCGCGTCACCGCCCGGCCGGATGTCGCGGCGGAAACCCTGCAAGTCCGCCCCGGCAACATCCTGGTCGCGGTTCGCTCTCCGGAGGCGCTCTACCACCTCAGTTACATCTTGGAGCGCGTGGATACCAGCCGTCAGGACATCGTGGTCATGACCGTGCGCCTGTACAGCCAATCGGTGGCCCCCGCGGTTGCCGACGAGGCGCAGGTATTCAATGACTATGAGCAGGATTTGCTGACCCGCGTGGTCGCCGTGGCGGAGAAAGCCGGCAAGACCGTCTCCCTGTTGGTGGTGCCTGGAACCGATGTCTTCCGCAGCATCGTCACGACGGCGCAGCGCCTGGAGTCTTCCACGATTCTGGCCGGCCTGTCGCAGCAACTCAGCGCCGAGGAGCAGGGCAAATCCACCGGCGACGCCTGGGAGCGGCTGGCCGAACCACGTCCGCGTCTGACGCTGGAGATCGTCGGCCCCGACGGCCTGGTCAGCATCTTCCATCTCGGTCCCCACACGCCCCGGCTCCGCCCGGAGGATTTGGAACTGCTGCACAACATTTGGCTGGAACTCACCACCGAGCCGGAATTTCGCGGGCTGCATCATTACGACGTCATCGCGCTGGCGCTGAAGCAAATGCAGGCGGAACTGCAAGGCGGCAACAGCCGCGAGGCCCTGCTGCGGGAACTGGAGCGCCTGGCGCGCCAGCCCCGCTACGAGCCACCCCGCCAAGACTAACCGCTCGCCCACTGCGCGGGAGGGCCCTTCACCTTCAGCCCGGCGCGTAAGCGGGGCCCTGCCCCGCGCCAATCCAAGCGGGTCTGTGCCCGCGCCAATCCAAGCAGACGCCCCGCGGGCGGGGCTGGGGAAACGCGGCCAGCGAGCGCCGTGGCGGTGGCGCCGCGGCGCCTGGCGCGGCTGTCA
>JAKAUF010000303.1 GCA_021827785.1 Acidobacteriota bacterium
GCCGCCAGCCTTACCCGCCCTGCCGGCTGGCACAGCCGGGGCCGATTCCAGGACGCGCCCGCCGCTAACGCTGACCCTGCCGCCCGCGATCACCCTCCCTCGGCTTTTCTCTTTGCACGCTCGGCCGCGGCGAACTTCCTCGCTCGCGCATACCACTCCTCGGCGCGCCTCGGATTTCTCGCCACGCCCTTGCCTTCCCTGTAGAAATAGCCCAGATTGTGCGCCGCGTCGGCGTGGCCCTGGCGCGCAGCACGGAAGTACCAATAGAACGCTGCCCGCGCGTCGGCTCGCACACCCTCGCCACGGCTCAGACAGACGCCGGTCGAAAACTGCGCCTCCGCGCATCCCATCCGCGCCGCGCGCCGGTGCAAGCAGCCGCGCTGGGGCCCGCGCTAAGCAACTGGAGGAATCCCGCCTGCGCGCAACCATCGCCGCCCCCTATGCGCAGTACACCGCCCGCGTCCGCCGTTGGCTCTAACGCCGCCGCGCCGGCCGCCCGGAAAGACGGACCGCGGCCTGGCGCTCCGCCCGCCAACCCTTCCCCGCCGCTAGTGCTTCGCCGCTGGCGGCTGCTGCGCCGCTGGCTTCTTGGCCAAACCTTTGTACTGAATTTGGAAGCTCGACCCGTAACGCTTGTACTTGGTGAATTGGACGACCAGCTTCAGCCGCGTCGAACCGGCGTAGTTCTTGCCGTCGTAATACGGCAGCCGGGAGTCAGTGCTGGTGTAGACCGGGAACCAATACTTGCCGTCAATCACCTGCCGGTAGGTGGTGAAGGGCAGAAAAATATTGCTGGGCATGCCATGACTGAACTGGTCCGGCACCGCTTTGCCCTCGCTCTTGACGATCTGCAAATAGTGGTCGTCCACCCACACCGTGCCGGCGAAATACCGGTGCCCCTTAAGAATCTTCTTCGGCTTGATGCTGAAGCGGTATGCGGTCAAATCCTCCAGCTTTTCATGGTCAATATAGCGGATGTCGTAGTCGGCCAGGTCCTGCATTTTGACCGTGTAGAAATCCATGTCAAAGAAATCGTGGAGATCGTCCTCGGTCAAGATCACGTTTTGCAGCGTGGACTGCGGGCACCAGGTGCAGACAATCTCCCTTCGCCCCGTGGGGCTGAACAAGATGGCGTCGGCTTGGCGGTAAGACTGCCCGGTCGGGTTGCCATCGTTGTCCAGCACCTCCAGGTCAATGTGCTCGTCGTAGGTGTAGTTGTGCGCCAGCAACTCCAAGTTGCGGCTCTCGTTCGCGGTGAATTCCCGGATGATCTGCTGGATCTTCGCCGGCGGCGGATCGGGCAGCCGTACCTTCGGCGGCGGCGGCACCGGCACCTGCGGCAGGTGCAGCCCGCCGCCCGCTCCCTGCCCTTTGTGCCCTCCGTTCAAAATGCGAATCTGCGCCTGCGCCAGCGGCGCGGCCAATGCCGCCGCCAGCGCCACCGTAAGCACTGCCACGAATACCCTAGCCGGCGCCTGCGCCATGGCGGGAATCATCGTCCCGCACGTTCTTTCCGTTCGTCCCAGCCTAGATTTCCGCATCGCCGCCCCCTTCGTTTCGCCGCTCTCGCCCGCCCGGATTATCTTGGGCCTAGGCATCATTACCTTTCATGCTATCCGCAAATCGCCGGCCTGCGCTCCGGCCGGCGGAGCCCAATGGGAAGGAATAAGAGATTCCGCTCACACCGCCGCCCTCCCTCTCTGGACTACAATCGAAGGCAACTCAGCCCAATTTCGTTCATTGCCGCACTCGGAGCCCGCATGGTGTCCCCCCGTCGATCCTTTATTCTTGTTCTCCTCGCCGCCCTCTGCTGCGCCGCCCCGGCCTGGGCCAAGCGCGCCACCTACATCCGTCCCGTGATGAAGACGGTCTCCACCACGGGCTTGACCCAAGTGGTCATCCAAAATCTGGTTGGTCCGATTGACATCATCACCCAGCCCACCGATCAGGTGAAGATCGCCATCCTGGTGCATGGCGGCGGCCTGGACCGCGTCTTCGCCCGAACGCTGACCCAGCAGCTGCATTTCGACATCCGCAAAATCGGCCCGCAACTGCGGATTATTGGCCATTACCCGGTCAAACAGTTCCAAAATTACGGCTATCCGTACATGAAGAGCTTTTTCTTCATTCACGGCACCGACACCAATATCTACCGCGGCCATCGCGTTCACATCCGGGACGTCGGCAACAAGAAGTCCGTCGAGTTGTGGGCGGAGATCCGCGTCACGCTGCCCAGCTCCCTCAGCCTGGTCATCCGCAACATCTACGGCGACGTTCGCATGCGCGGCAATGGCGGCGGCGGCAACGGCAGTTTGGATGGGTTCACCGACGTCGGCGATTTCCTCATCCACAATCCCCGCTGGGCGCAGGTCAAGCTGGACAGCGATTACGGCTCCATCAAGTTTCTCGACGGCTTCGGCGTGGTGCAGGACATGCACGTCAAGACCGATTTCGGCGGCACCTACTTTTACCTCCGCCCCGGCGCCTCGGGCAAAATCGTCGCGCACAAGACCCTAGGCTTCCTGCACAACAACTTCAACGACGCCTTGTTCAAGAGCGACGGCGACGGCCACAAGGTCATGGTCTTGGGCGACGGCCGCGGCACCACCGTGCATGTGGACATGAACGTGGGCAGCCTGCACCTGGAAAAGGCGCCCTGAGGGTCCCCGCAATGGCAACGCGCCGCCGCGAATGGCCGCCGCCCCGCCGCTCGCGGATGATAGTATTTTGGTGATTTCCTCCATGACTCGCACCTATTGGCGTTTCGCCGCCCTCCTGCTCCTGCCCGCCTGCCTGTGGGCGCAACAGCCCGCCGCCCAGCAGCACGCCGCCGCCCCCGCGGCCGCCTCCGCACTGCCGCCGATGGCCGCACCGCCCACCGGTCCGGCGCCGAGCAATCCCAACGCCGCCACCTTCATCGGCGGAGGCGCCAATGGCGCCGCCCCATTGCTGCCTCCGGCGCTCCAGCCCAATCCCCACGCCCTGCGCGTGTATGTGGAAACGCCCAATGGCCCCGATGCGCAACAGATCGCCGGCTTGATGCAGCAATATCTGTTTGAGTCCCATCAGGTGGTGGTCACCGAAAACGAAAGCAACGCCAGCGTCATTCTGAAAGGCATCGTTTACCGCCAACCCAAGCCCGCGCAGTTGAAGCGGGACGCCGCCCGCCGCCGCCGGGAAGAACGCGCCCTGGCCGCCGCCCGCCGCCGCGAGGAACGGGCCATCGCGCAAGGCGGCCAGCCCAGCGCCGGCGGCGGCACTCAGGGCGGAGCCAGTTACATCAACCCCACCCAAATCCCCAGCGTCGGCACTGCCTCCTCGGGTGGCGCCAGCGCGGGCAGCTACGGCGGCGGCTCTGCCGCGTTCTTTGGCAGTGGGGATGGTGAATCCAGCCTGCCCTCCATGGACAGCCTGCTCAATCCGGGTCTGACCGATCTGCACAATTACCGCTATCGCCTCGATCTGGAATTGGTCAATCCCGACGGCGACCTCGTCTGGATCAGCGGCCGCGGCGCTCAAGCGCCCAACTTCACCTCGGCCAACCAAGCCGTCTCGCAGAGTCTGCAACCCTTGCTGGATCTTCTGCACCAGCTCACCCACCGCGGGAAGAAGCCGTCAGCCAAAACCCCGGCCAGCTAATGCCGCGGGTCTGGGGATCCGGCGTCCGCGCCATCAGCCCGACAGGGTCCAGCGGCGCAGTCGTCTCCCCCGTATGGCGGGCCCGGCTGCCGCCAATGCAGGGCATCCCAGCCGCGCTGCCGCTCATCCGCCCTCGCAGATGCGCCTGTGGGTCGGGGTCTCGTTGGGCGTGCTGGCCGCCTGGATCCTCGCCTGGGCCCTCGGCGCGCCGCCTTGGCTTGACTGGCTGTTACTGCTCGCTTGGTTCGGCTCCGTCTTTTGGCTGTTCTTCCGCGATCTCCCCGGCCCGCCCCGCCGCTACTCCCGTTGGCTCCGCCGGAAGCAACATCGCGGCCCCCCAGCGACGCGCGTAAGCGGGGGTGATCCCCGCGCCCAGCCTAAGCGCGGCGGCGTCCGTCCCGCGCCAGACAAAGCCGGCTAGCCCCGCGCCAAACAAAGCCGGGTAGCCCCCGCGCCAAAAGCTGCGTGATTTTGGGGCGATCATCTCAGCGCCGCTCCCCGCACGCCGGATCGTTCGGCGCGGTCGCCGTCGGCAGCGCCGCCAGCCCCGCCTGTCCCAATTGTTGGTTCAGCGTGGGCAGCGATTGCCCTTCGATGCTGCGTAGCCCCGTCAGCGCGGCGTCCAGCCGCTGGCAGTCGCCCTCCACCGCCGCGCGGTCGCTTGGCGTTGGCAGCAAATCGCCGAACTCCATGTCCTCCAAGTGCCGTCCCAAGCCGCGGTTGGCCAGACCGGCGCCATTCTTTCCGTTGGCCAGCTTTTCGGCCTTGTGCTCCAGCCGCCGCAGTCCCGCCGCCAGTTGCGGCTGCCCCTTCACCGCCGCCAGCGCTCTCCGAGCGGCTTGGCTCAGGCGGCTCAGTTGCTGGAACGAATGGTAGCTGGCGTCCATCGCCGCGGTAATCTGCCGCTCGAACCGCAGTTCCGCGCTCAACTGCCAGGGCAGGATGGAAATGCGCGGGTCGTTCTTCACGGTGAGCCGCCGCGTGAACGTCCGCCCATCCACCGTCAGCTTCACCGTATACACCCCCGGAATCGCCGTCGGCCCCACGGGCTGGATCCGCGGCGTATGGCCCTCGATGGCGTGCCAGGTCAGCGTGTATTCGGTGTAATCCAGCAAATTGCCGAAGTAGCTGTAGGTCAGCGACAGCGGCGGCGGATAGCGCAGATCCCACGCGATGCGGTGCATGCCCGCCGAGGCCGGCAGGACCACCGGTTTGGCGAACCAATGCATCGGCACGTCCGGCGCCGATGTGTCCGGCGGCGGCGGGGTACTGGAATATTGCCGCACCAAATGCCCCGCCGCGTCATAAAAGCCCAGGGTCACCGGGCCGCTGACCGCGTGCGGCAAATAGTAATCCACGATCGCACCCTGCGGCGGATTCTGCCCCGCCGGAACTTCCGGCGGCAGCGGCGTGTCCTGGTCGTTGTCCCACCGCACCCGCCACGCCGGCTCGGGCTTGTATAGATACGCGGGCGCCTCTGTCCCCGCCGCCATCGCCTCCGCCGCCTGCCGCAGCGGCGTCACGTCGTCCAGAATCCAGAACGCCCGCCCATAGGTCGAGATCACCAGGTCATTGCCATGCACCGTCATGCCGCTGACCACGGTGTTCGGCAGGTTCAGTTGCAGCGATTGCCAGTCCTCGCCGCGGTCGAAGGAAACGTACGCGCCCATCTCCGTTCCCGCGTACAGCAGATCGGGATCCTTGGGATCCTCCCGCACCACGCGCACCCGCACGCCTTTCGGCAAGCCGCGCACGATCTCTTGCCACGTTTTGCCAAAGTCCGTGGTGCGGTAAATGTACGGCTGCGCGTGGCGGAAGGTCTCCACCGCCGCATAGGCCGTCCCGGCGTTCGCGTGCGAGGCGTCAATGATGTTGATGCTGGCGTGCGCCGGCAGGCCCGGCGGCGTCACGTTTTTCCACGTGGCGCCCTTGTCCCGCGTCAGCTGGATCAGCCCGTCGTTGGTTCCCGCCCAAATCACCCGCGCGCTGAGCGGCGACGGCGCCAGCGTTTGGATCGCCGGGCCGTAATACGGCCGCCGCGGCGCCTTCGTCTTGCCCGGCGGAATGGTCAGGTCCGGGCTAATGTGAAACCACGTCCGTGCCCCGTCGGTGGATTCCATTACGTACTGCGCCGCCATGTACATCACATGCGGATTGACCGGCGAATACATCAGCGGCGGCGCGCCGGTGAAGCGGTCCGCGGGCGTGGGCGTGTAGAACACCGAAACCATCCCCGTCTTGCGGTCATACCGCCGCAGCACGTGGTACCACCCCTGCGTGAACACCCACCGCGGATTCAGCGGATCGGGCGCGATGTAGCCGTTCTCGAAGCCGCCCACCGGATACCAGTCGCTATCCCGGATCTCGCCGTAATCGCTGCGGCTCAGCACGCAGGCCGTGCCGCTGTCCTGCTGCGCGCCATAGACGCGGAACGGAAAATGATTGTCGGTGAACACGTTGTAGAACTGCCCGTTCGGCAGGTTGAACCACGGCGTCCAGGTCTTGCCCCCGTCCACGCTGATCGCCGGCCCCTGGTCCACGCCCAGAATCATCCGCCGCGGATTCGCCGGATCCACCCACAGGTCGCGCTCGTCATCGCCGCCCGGCGAACCCTTGAACGCCGCCACCGTCTTGCCGCCGTCCACCGAGCGGTACATCGCCGTGCCCATCAGATAGACCACGTCCGGGTTCCCCGGATCAACGTAGATCTTTCCGCCCGCGCTCAAGATGTGGTGCGTCTCCAAACGCCAGCTCTTCCCACCGTTGTCGCTGCGGTACAGCCCCTGCGCGTCCCGGCCGAATCCCTGCGCCTCGGCGTACACGCGCTGCCCATGCGTTCCGTCCGCCACCGCCAGACGGAAGCTCCGCGCCTTCACCGGCAGCCCCTTCCCGCTCAGCGGCTTCCAACTTTTGCCTTCATTCGTGCTCTTGTAAATCACCGCGCCCAGCGGCGGCAGCGCCTTGCGCTGCGCTTTGCTCAGCCCGAAGGTGCTGCGCGCGAACGCCGCGTAGATCACCTTGGGGTCGCGAAAATCGTAGACCAGGCTGGCCACGCCCGTGTACGCGTCCTTGTATAGCACATGCCGCCACGTCCGGCCCCCGTTCGTCGTGCGGTAAACGCCGCGATGCGTGTTGGCCGGTCCGCCGAACGCGCGCGAGCCCAAGGCCCCGACGATCACGATGTTCGGATTGCGCGGATCCACCAGCACGGCCGTGATGTACCGCGTCTGTTCCAGCCCGATGTTCCGCCACGTCCGTCCGCCGTCGTTGCTCTTGTACATCCCCCGCCCCGGCGTGAAGGACCATCCCGTGGGATCGCCCGTGCCCACGTAAACCGTCCGCGGCGAAGACTGCGCCACGGCGATGGCGCCGATCGAGGGCACGTGCTCGGCGTCGAAGATCGGCTTCCACACCGTGCCCGCGTCCGTCGTCTTCCACACCCCGCCCTCCGGCGTTCCGATGTAATACACCGCCGGCTGCCCAATGACGCCGGTCACCGCGTAGACGTTGCCCGACCGGTAGGGACCGATCAGCCGCCAGCGCATCCCCGCGTAAAGATTCACCGGAATCGGCCCGGCGGCCGGCGTGGCGGCGGTGCTGTTGGGAGCGCCGGCGAACGCCGCCGGAGCGGCGGCAAAAGTCATCAGCCCCGCCAACAGCAGCAATCCCAGGCGCAGCCCGGAACGGGAAGATTGGGAACGCGCTAGGCCCAGGCTGCGGTGGGACACTGGCCCGCGGGAGCCGGTAGCCGGGCGCGAGCCCGCCAGCCACCGGCGCCGCCGGGCAGACGAAGTCAGCATATTTGTCATGATCAATCCGAACACCAGCGTCGTTAGCAATTGAGCGGTCAGGCGCAACCGATCCGAACCGGAAGCCCTTATCGTATACCGGCCGATGCCGCCCGCACGTGAGCTTTCCCGCCTTTTCGGGAGCCGAGGACGGCTACCCTACTGGCGCGCTCGCAGCGAAGAATGTGGGACGGGCGCCCTCGCCTGTCGCTTTTTTTCGGCAGCCGAGGACGGCTACCCTACTGGCGCGCTCGCAGCGAAGAATGTGGAGGTGAGCTCGTTCAGAATGAT
>JAKAUF010000266.1 GCA_021827785.1 Acidobacteriota bacterium
CTTCGGCATGGACTGGCCTGAGTGGGACGGCGGGGAGGCGCCGGGCGACTTCGCGCGCCGGGTTACCGGGGTCGTCGCGCAGCGCTTCCCTGGGTGGGCCGTTAGTGAGCGGGCGTGGCTCGGCCTGTTTAGCTTCGCTGGCTTGGCAATGTACGAGGACCTCGACCCGGGGACGTGGCCTGAGGGCAGGCGGCCGGAGCAGCACGGCATCGTTCGCGTAATACTGCGCGGCCCGGACCCGCCCGCCGCGGCGCCGGAAGCTCCCTTCGACGAGGGCGCTGCGTCGCTCGATCCGGAGGAGCTCCCGGTGGTGAGCGAGGCCGACGCTTCGCAGTACGAAGCGCTCTATTGCGCGATCAAGGGGCGCGCGCCGGTGTTGGTCATCCAGGGGCCGCCTGGGACTGGGAAGTCCCAAACCATCACCAACCTCATCGCCGCGGCCCTAAGCGAAGGGCGACGGGTTTTGTTCGTTGCGGAAAAACGCGCCGCGCTGGAAGTGGTGCGGGACCGGCTCGAGCGCGCCGGGCTCGGCGCGTTCTTGTTCGCCGCGGACGATAGCCCCGCCGGCAAGGCCAGACTTTGGGCGAACGTGGAGGCCAGGCTGAAAGCGCCCGGCGGCCCCCTCCGCGCACCGGCCGCGGAACGCGATTCGCGAGAGGCTGAGCGGCGGCGGTTGATGGCCTATCGCGACGCGCTGCACCGGCCGGGTCCGCGCCTTCAAACGCCCTTTGAGGTCTACGGCCTGCTGGAGGGATGCCGCACCGCGCTTGGCCGCGACATAAGCCCGGTGCCGGTCCCGGCCGAGGCCCAAACGAGCGTGGATGCAGGGCGCCAGTGGAGGATGGCAGCCGCCAACGCGGGACGTGTTCGCGGCGAGATTCCCGACGGTGCGTGGAGCGCCTGGGCGGGGTACGCGCCTTACCGGGCTGGCAGGGCCGACGTCCCCAAAATCGTGGCCGCCGTGGGGAAGATGGCGGAGGCATTGGACCGGGTGCTCCAGCGCGCGGAAAGCAGCCCGGCGTTAAGTTGGGTGACAACCTGGGAGTCGCTAGCGGCGGCATCGCCGGCGGTGGGGCAGCTCGCCGCAGCTCCCCCCGGAGTCTCGGCACCGATGCTGCTCAACCCGGCGGAGGCCAGAAGGTCGGTCGCGAAGCTCGCCAGCGACGTCGAGCGCTACGGCGGGCTCTGCTCCGCGTGCGGCGGGCTCGCTCCCGGGCTGGAGCCGGAGCGTGCGCGCGAGGGCCTCGAGGCCGCCCGCCGCCTCGTGGAGGCAATGCCCGAAACAGCCGAGCTCGCCGCGACCGCGCTGCCGGATGCGCTTGCTGTAATGGACGGTGTGCGAGCGTCGCTCGAAGGCCTGCCGGCGCTGGCAGGCGATGCGGCGCAGCTCCTCGGGGTGAAGGCGACGCGCTGGGGCGAACTGCGGAGCCTCGGCTCGGCGTCGGAGTCGCTGGGCCTGCTCTCGGCGGAGAGCCGACCCTGGCCTGCCTGGGCCGGCGCCCCAGCGGTCGCGGTTCTGCAGCGCGGACGCGCCGCTGCCGCGAGGATCTCGGCGGAGCGTGAAGAGTGGACGGGAAGGATCGTGTGGGCGGAAGTGCCATCCGCTGACCATCTGCGGCGGGCGGCAGCTGCCCTGCGGCGGTTCTCGGGCTCTCCACTCCGGTATCTTCATCCCGAGTACCGCGCGGCGCGCAGGCAGTTGAAGGGGTTCGCGCGGCGTCGAGTAAGGCTGGCGGCCGAGGACCTGGAGGACCTGGCGGGCCACATTCAGCGGTTGGGGGCGCTGCAGAGGTCTCCCGAGATGGCGGAGAACCTCGGCCCGCTGTTCTGCGGTGCGGACTCCGATTGGGATCGAATCGGGCGGGCTATCGACGCAGCACAGTCGCTGGCGCAACTGCTCGGCGACGGCAGGCGGGCCGCCAATTTACTCGCCAGCGCGGACGGCCGCGCGGGCGCTCTGTCCATTTGCATGCGGGCGGCGCGGCTCTTAGAGGAGATTGCCGCCCGCCCGGCGTGGCTCCGCCTCCCCACTGACGACCGGCTTGAGGCCAGCCAAACCGCGGCGAAATTTCCCGGCCGTTGGCCGCTTGAGCGGGCGGCCCAGTTGCTGCCCGCACTCGCGCCGCAGACGCTAAGCGTGGGCGCGCTGTCGGCGCAGCTCGATGCCCTACTCTCCGCCCGCGCCCTCGCGAGAAAGGTCGCCGAGGATCAGGGGATCGCGAAGTACCTTGGGGCGTTGTGGCGGGGCTTGGACACGGATCTCACCGCGGCCTGGGCAGGCGTGCAGTGGTCCGAGTCGGCCGCCGCCGCCATTCCCGCCCCGGCGGCCGAGTGGCTCGCGGGAGGTGTCGTCGCGGAGCGCGCTCGGGAACTCGGGGGCGCTTTCGCCGCGGTGCGACCCGAGATCGCCGCAGTTGACGAACTCTGCGAGGAGCTGGGAGGGTGGGGTGAGCTGGATCGCGGGACCTGGCTGGAAAGGCCGTCCGCCCGCGGGCTAGGCGGCCTAGCCGCAAAGTTATCCGGTGCTGGCAGCCATGCCAGCTGGGTCGACGCGGTGGCGCAGTTCCACCGGCTGAGCAGGGAGCTGACCGCCGGTGGTCTCGGCGTCTCCGAGCTCGCCGAGCAAATGGGGCCGCAGGGCGACTGGGGCCTGGGCTTCGACTATTCGCTTTATTGCCGATTGGCGGAGCAGGTTGAGGGGGAGTGCCCTGAGCTCCGGGACTTCCACGGTGTGGCGCACGATGAGGCCAGACGCCGATTCGCCGAGCTAGACCAAAAGCTGTTCACCGCCGCCGCCCGCGGAATCGCCTCGCGGCTGGGTGCTGCGGCGGTGCCTCCGGGCGGCGGGGGGAGCAGGGTGGCGGACCTGTGGGGAACCGACTACTTGCGCCATTACCTGCAGCTGAAGAGGAAGCGGCCAGGAACGCGGCGCACGCTTCGTCAGGCAGGTGCGGCGCTGCAGACCCTCCAGCCCTGTTTCCTGATGAGCCCACTGCAGGTGGCGCAATTCCTGCCACGCGATTTTAGCTTCGATATGGTGGTGATGGACGAGGCCTCGCAGATCCGGCCAGGCGAGGCGTTGGGGGCGGTGCTCCGGGCGCAGCGAGCCGTCGTCGTTGGCGACGGCAACCAGCTGCCGCCGACCCCCTTCTTCCAGCGGCTCGCCGCCGACCCTGACGGGGAGGAAGGCGAGCTGGCCCCGGCACAGGCGATGGAGTCAATTCTTGACGCCTGCGCGGCCCAGGGCTGGCCCGTGCGACGCCTGCTGTGGCATTACCGCTCCAAACACGAGAGCTTGATCGCCTTCTCAAACACGGAGTTCTACGACCGCGGAATGACTCTGTTTCCCTCTCCTCGTGCCGCGGGTGCCGACCTCGGGGTCAAGCACCACTTCATCGCCGAGCCCAATTACCACCGCGGTCGGAACACCGCGGAGGCGGAGTGCCTGATCGAGACCCTCCGGCGCCTGCTGGTCCGCAACAGTCTCGATCCCGAGCGCCGCGAGTCACTCGGCGTGGCGGCGATGAATTTCGAGCAGAAGGAGTGGATCGACGAGGCAATACGGAAAGCGGCCAGGGAGTCCGACGAGTTCCGCCTGGCCCTGGAGCAGGACTCGCTGCTTCCCGAAGCCCTTTTCGTAAAAAACCTGGAGGCGCTCCAGGGCGACGAGCGGGACGTCGTCCTGATCTCCACGGTGTACGGCCCGGACCGAGCAGGCGGGAGCGTGGCCCAGCGGTTCGGTCCTATAAACAGCGACGGCGGCTGGCGGCGGCTGAACGTATTGTTCACCCGCGCCAAGAAACGCGTCGAGCTGTTTACTTCGCTGCGGGCAGCCGACGTCGTCCCGGAGGGAAAGCAGCGCGGGGTCCAGGCGCTCCACGATTATCTGCGCTTCGCCGAGTGCGGCGAGCTCGGTGCAACCGGCGAGGATAGCGACCGGGCCGCTGACAGCCCGTTCGAGACCGCCGTGGCCGACGTCATCAGAAGCTACGGTTATGAGGTCGCTCACCAGGTAGGGGTCGCCGGCTACTTTATAGACCTTGGCGTACGGCGGCCGGGCTCCGGAGGCGACTTCATGCTGGGGATCGAGTGTGACGGCTGGATGTACCACACGGGCCGTTCGGTTCGGGAGCGAGACTGGCTGCGCGAGCGCGTCTTGCGCGACCAGGGCTGGCGGCTCTACAGAATCTGGTCCCCGGACTGGTATCACCGACGGGCAGCAGAGATCGAGCGACTGTTGGCCGCCCTGCGGACCGCGGAAGCTGGCGGATGACCGCGATCGCTGGGGCCGGCGTTAGCCCAGACCGCTAAACCCACACGTCGTTGGGGGCGGTGCGGTCGCCGCCGGTTTCGCCGGTGTTGCGCACGCCCCGCGGTTCGATCAGCAAGAGCTTGACCTCGCCGCCCTCGGTGCAGGGCCGGTGCTCGACGCCCTTCGGCACCACGTACATCTCCCCCGGCCCCAGCCGGACCGCGCCGCCGCGCATTTCGATGCGCAGCGTCCCTTCCAGCACGATGAACGCCTCATCGGTCTCGGCGTGATGGTGCCAGATGAACTCGCCATCCAGCCGCGCCAGCTTGAACTGGTAATCGTTCATCTCCGCGATCACCCGCGGCTGCCACGGCTGCGGAATGCGGGCAAACTTCGCCGCGAAATTGACCGCGTGATATTGCATGCTTTCCGCCCTTTCCGCATCGAGTGTAGCGCCGCGCCGGGAATCCCCCTACGCCGCGATTGACCAACTTGACCAACGTCGGCCGCCAGGTTATCGTGGCGTCATGGGCAAGCCGATCAACTTGTACCAAGCCAAAACCCAACTTTCGGCGCTGGTGGAGCGCGCGGCCCAGGGCGAAGAGATCGTGATTTCCAAGGCCGGCAAGCCCATGGCCAAGCTGGCGCCGCTGGCGCGTCGGGTCAAGCGCCGCTCGGAGGCCTGCGGCAAAAACCGGATGGGCGTCACCTGGGTGGCGCCGGATTTCGAGGAAGACCTGCCTTTGGAGTTGCTCCTCGGTGAAGACGCGGAGCGCGGACCAGGCGTGTAATGGCTCGGTGGCTGCTCGACACCCACATCCTGCTGTGGCTTGATGCCGAACCGGAGAGAATCCCGCGGCAGATTTTGGCGCAGTTCGACCGCGTGGAGACGGCGTATTTCAGCGCCGCCTCGGTCTGGGAACTGGAGATCAAGCGCAGCGTGGGCAGGATTCGATTCGACGGCCGTGTCACGGCATTTGCCGAACGCGCCGGTCTGGCGGAACTGCCCATTGCGGCCCGCCACGCGGAAGCAGCGGCTGCTCTGCCCTTGCACCATAGGGATCCGTTTGACCGCATGCTGGTCGCGCAGGCTATTGCCGAGGGGTTGACCTTGGTGACCGCCGACCAGCGTCTGCGCGCCTATCCCGTGGCCCTACTGGGGGTCTAGCGCCGCGGTCGCCGGGCCCAGCTTCCCGGTTGCGCCCGCGGGCGATCACCCGCCGCGCCCGGCGATGCGACAGTTGCCGCCGCTCACGTCTCGCGGCGACGCGGAAAGGCCCCGAGCGCCTGCGGGCATCCCTCGTCGGCCGTCGAAGCCCAGCGCCGGCCCGTTGAGGCGGAACGTGCGATGATGCCCCGCGAAAGCGGGCGTCCGGAATTGGGCGGCTGAACCGCCTGCTCTGGTACAATCCTGGCGGCGGGGCATTGAGGAGAGACGAATGGCCGAACCATTGGGTGAAGCGTTGGGCATGGTGGAGACGCGGGGGCTGGTGGCGATGATCGAAGCCGCCGACGCCATGGTCAAGGCGGCCAAGGTCACCGTCGTGGGCTGGGAAAAGATCGGCTCCGGGTATGTCACCGCGCTGGTTCGCGGCGATGTCGCCGCCGTCAAGGCCGCCACCGACGCCGGCGCCGCCGCCGCCCGCCGCGTGGGCGAGTTGGTCGCGGTGCACGTGATCCCTCGGCCCCATCCCAGTCTGGAAGACGCCCTGCCGATCGGCAGGGCCGGTGTCGCGGCCAAGGGCGGAGCCAACGGCTAGCCGCCGGGAACCCTCATGATTTTGGCGCGGGTGATCGGCACCGTGGTGGCCACGCGGAAAGACCCGCGGTTGGAGGGGATGAAGCTGCTCATCGTGCGGCCCGTGGATCCGCAGGGCAAGGATCAAAGCGGCTATCTGATCGCCGTGGATACGGTCGGCGCTGGCGTGCGGGAAAAAGTTCTGGTGGTTCAGGGCAGCTCGGCCCGCATGCCCGCCGCTTGCCAGGATCGCCCCGTGGATGCCGCCATCATCGGCATTGTGGACAGCCTTCAGGCCGAACCATGAAGGTAAACCGCGCCGCGAGGCTGGACCCGACCGCGGGGCCCCATCGGCGAATGGGCGCCGTTCGCGGTCAGCCGCCCGCCGCGAGCCGCGAGGAGGCCGCATGCAGTTAGCCCGGGTGATTGGGGCCGTGGTCGCCACGGTCAAGGATGCGGATTTGGCGGGCAAAAAGCTGCTCATCTTGGCGCCGCTGGCGCCTTCGGGCCAGCCCAATGCCGCCGCCAGCATCATCGCTCTGGACGCCGTCGGCGCCGGCGTCGGCGAGCTAGTCTATTTCTGCCGCGGCCGGGAAGCCAGCCTGGCTTGGGAGCGCGGCGCCCCGCCGCCGCCCACCGACGCCGCCGTCGTCGGCATCGCCGATCCCGCCGCCAACCCTGGCTTGTTTGCCGCCGCCGCCACGGGGTCCCGGCGATGATCTTGGGCCGCGTGGTCGGCGCCGTGGTGGCGACGCGGAAGCATCCCAGCCATGAAGCGCGAAAGCTGCTGCTCGTGCAACCGCTCGACCTCGCCGGCGGCGATGAGGGCGCGGCGCTGGTCGCGCTCGACGCCGTGGATGCCGGCGTCGGGGACCGCGTCTTGCTGGTCCGCGAGGGCTACTCCGCCATGACCGCGGTCGGCCGCCCCCGCTCGCCGATCAGCACCGCGGTCATTGGCGTGGTGGATTCCACCGACTGCGTCGCGGAGCCGGAGCCCGAGCCCGCCCGCCGCAAGCGCTAAGCAAGAAAATGGGGCGGGCCGTGCCGGCCCGCCCCGCGACAAACTCGGTCTCCAGCTCGCGCCTAGCCGACGCTAGCCACCTTGCTGCTGGCGGACTTCTGAATGTCAATGCCGCCCTTGAAGAACGCGCCGTCCTCGATGCTGATGCGGGCGCAGGTGACGTCGCCGGTGAGCGCGCCTTGCGCGCGAATTTCCACCCGGTCGCTGGCGGTGATGTTGCCGCTCAGCTTGCCCTGAATGATCACTTCGCGGGCGGTCACGTCCGCCTGCACCTGGCCGTTCAGGCCGATGGTGACCGTGCTCTTCGCCAGGTCAATCGTGCCTTCCACGCGGCCATCCACGTACAGATCTTCTCCGCCGGTGATGCTGCCCTTGATGAACACCGATTTGCCCAAATGCGTGGGCCGCTCGGCGCTGCGCGGCGCGGGCGCCGCCACGGCGGCGGGCATGGCCGCGGGCGGAGCCGCGGGTGTCGGTTGCGGCGTGGCGGTGGGACGCGCCGGCGGGAAAGCGGATTCCTTCTCAGGTTGATTCTTCCACATAGTGAGGGTCTGCCTTTTGTCCAAACGAAATTGACGAAGGAACGCGGCGGCAGCGCGCCAAGGCTCGCCACCCAAGACTTCTGCGGGCATTGTAAGCGGCAAGAAAACCGGAAACAAGCGGGAAAACACCCGAAGTCACTG
>JAKAUF010000116.1 GCA_021827785.1 Acidobacteriota bacterium
TTTCCATCGTGAACTCCGGCGCGAGCAGATTCGCCCATCCCGGCGCCTCGCCCTTCAGCATCTCCCCGTCCGATTTTCCCAGCATCTGGATTAGCCCCAACGGAAACTGGTAATCCTTCGCCCCCCAATAGAAATCCGCCAAGGCCAGCGTTTTTTGGAACACCGTCGGGTTCGGCTCGCGCGAAATGGCCATCAGCGCCGAATTGTTGTGCCGCATGTAATTCCGCCCCACCATGCCGGAGGAATTCGCCAGGCCCTGGGGATGGCGGTCGTCCGCCGACCGCAACAGCAGCGCCGCGGAGTTGATCGCCCCGCACGCGGCCACCACGATGTCGGCGGAATAGACTTCCTCCCCTCCCTTTCCGTCTTCGCCCCGCCGCACGTGCACCGCGGTCACCTGCCGCCCGCTCCCATCGGTTTCTAGCCGCTCCGCGTAGGCATGCGTCAGCAGCGTGACGTTGGCGTGTTGCAGCGCCGGCTCGACGCACAGCACCTGCGCGTCCGCCTTGCCGCGCACCAGGCAAGGAAAGCCGTCGAAGGCCGGGCAGCGCACGCAGGCGCTGTCATACCGCGGCTCGCCGTTTTCCTCATCCAGCAGGATCCCCAGCGGCATCGAGTAGGGATGATGCCCCAGCCGTCGCAGGTCGGCGGCGAGCTGCGCGATGCGCGGCTCATGGCTGACCGGCGCAAAAAAATAGTCCCGCGACGCCGGCGGTTCGGTGGGATCCTCGCCGCGTTTGCCATGCACGTGAAACAACTCCTCCGCCTGCGTGTAGTACGGCTCGAACTCCTGATAGCTCAGCGGCCATGCGGGCGAAATGCCATCCGCGTGCCGCGTCTCGGCAAAATCCTTTTCCCGCAGCCGGAACAGCGCCGCGCCATAAAATTTGGTGTTGCCGCCGACGTAATACTGAATGCCGGGAAAAAACGCTTTCCCATTTCCGTCGTGCCACGCCTCCTTGGCGCGGTATTTGGCCTCGACAAACACCGCCTTCGACTCCCAGTTATCCTTTTCCCGCCGCAGGAATCCGCCCCGCTCCAGCAGCAGAATCTTCTTCCCCGATCCCGCCAGCCGGTGCGCCAGCGCGCCGCCGCCCGCGCCAGTACCAATAATGATCACGTCATAGTGCCGAGAGCTGTCCATGCGTTTACTCTACGCCCCGGCCCCGGCTCGGCACAAAAACCCGCGCTCACTGCTGCCGCGAAAGGGCCGCCTCCGAACGGCGTACAGCGTCGGAAGGGTGTGGAGTGGCTGCCTTAGCGCCGCGAAATTCGCATTCCCGACAGTTTTGGCCTCGGCTCCGGCGTCCGGCCGGAGGCGCCGCTCGACCGCTGCGCTCCGCGGCCGTCAGCAGCCCCGTCCCGCCCGCGGCTGCGGTTCAAGCCGACAAAACCAGCGCCGGCCCCAGGCCCGCCAGCGCCCGATCGAACGTCACCAGCCTCGCGCCCGCCGCCGCGGCGAACGCCGCCAGATACGCATCCGCCCACACCTTCGGCGCCGCCTGCCGCGCGCGCGTGCGGGCGCGAAACTCCGCCTCCAAATCCGGCGGCTCCGCCCACCTGCGCACCCGCGGATCGCCCCCGAACCGGTCGTAGACCCTCCACGCCGCGCGCTGCGACAGGCCATCCCCGCCCATCACCGCGGGAGTGGTCAGCAGCCGCAGCAGCCCCATCTGGGTAAAGCGGCAAAAGCCGATCTCGCCCTCCAGCGGGTATTCCTCCCACCACCTCCGGGCGGCCAACTGATGCACATGCGCATCCACCGCCAGCGCCACCCAGACATTGATGTCAGGGAACGCCGATAAGCTCATAGATCGTTTCGTTGTCCAGGCGCAGGCTGCCCGGCCGCCGCCCGGTTCTGACCAGCGGGACCCGAACTCGCCGGCGCTTCATTTTCGCTGGTTGCAGCTCCCGCTCCACCGCCTGCAACACCAGCCGCCGCACCGATCGTTTTTCCAGCGCCGCCCGTGCCTTCAGCTGCCGGTAGACCGCGTCCGGAATATCCACCGTGGTGCGCATGCCGCCATTTTGCCATAAATATGGCACAGTGGGGGCCGACCGACTGCGGGCGCGCGAGGCAAGGGTTCTTGCCGCCGGAAAGAATAGAGCCGGACCCGCAAGTGCGCGGCGGCGTGCCGGCGCTTGTGGCGCCGTGCGGCAACACCCCGTGCTTCCGTTCCGGCCAGGCCGCAACAATTTGGCATAAACTAAGTCCCATGGCCACGCGGTATTTGATCATTGGCGGCGGCCTGGCCGGGGCTGCCGCGATTGATGGCATTCGCGAGCGCGATCCCGAAGGCCCAATTACGCTGCTCGCCGCGGAATCCGATCTGCCTTACGACCGGCCGCCGCTCACCAAAAAGCTCTGGACCGGCGCCGAAGCCGTCGAACAAGTTACCTTGCACCCCGCGGAGTATTACCGCGAGCACGGTGTGGACATGCAGTTGGGCCGCCGCGCCGCCGCCTTGGACCCGCGGGGGAAGCTGGTGCGCGACGACCGAGGCCGGGAGCACGGATATGACCGCCTACTGCTGGCCACCGGCGGCACGCCGCGGCGTTTGGAAATCCCCGGCGCCGACTTGCCGGGCATTGTCTACTACCGCACGCTGGCGGATTACCGCCGCGTCCGGGCGCTGGCCGCGCCGGGCAAGACGGCGGTTGTGATCGGCGGTGGTTTTATCGGCTCGGAGATGGCCGCCGCGCTGGCCGTGAACGGCGTCGAAGTGACGATGATTTTCCCCGAGGACTACTTGGTGCGGCGCGTATTTCCCGCCGGACTTGGCCGGGCGCTGAACGCCGCGTACCAAGCCAAGGGCGTGCGCCTGATCACGGGCGACCTCCCCGCCGCGATTGCCGCCCGGGGCGAGGGCTTCCGCGTCCAGACGCGCGGCGGAAAGGCGCTGGACGCCGACATCCTGGTGGTTGGCGTGGGCATCACGCCCAGCATCGAATTGGCGCAACAAGCCGGCTTGGGGGTCGGCAATGGGGTGATCGTCAATGACCGGCTGGAGACCTCGGACGCGAACATTTTCGCCGCCGGCGATCTCGCCTACTTCCCCGAGGCGGTGCTGGGCCCGCGCCGCATTGAGCATTGGGACAATGCGGTTACGCAGGGCCGCCATGCCGGCCGCAACATGGCGGGGGCGCGGGAAGCCTTCACCGCGTTGCCGTTTTTCTATTCCGACCTATTCGAGTTCGGCTACGAAGCGGTCGGCGAAGTGGATAGCCGGCTGGAGGTCTTCGCCGACTGGCAAGAGGAAAGCAAGACCGGCGTTTTGTACTACCTGGCCCAAGGCCGCGTGCGCGGCGCCATGATGTGCAACGTCTGGGACAAGGTCGAGGCGGCGCGCGCCCTGATTCGCGCTCAGGAGCCGGCGATGCCGGAGCGGCTGCGCGGAGCCATCCAGTAGTCCGAGGCGCACCCTTGCAGCCGCCGCGGCTCCAGGTCTGCTGGAACGATTCCGAGGACGAATTCCCGCTTCCTGCCGTGGCGCGGGACATTTATGGGCCGTTTGGCTTTCCGCCGCCGCCACCCGATCGCCCGTACATCGCCGCCAATTTCGCCCAAAGCCTAGACGGCCGCGTGGCCTTTGCCGATCTGCCGGGACAGGCCGGCGGCGATCGGATCGCCCAGAGCGAGGCCGATCAGTGGCTGGCCGCCATGTTCCGCGCCCACCAAGACGCCTTGCTGCTGGGCGCGGGCACGCTGCGCGCCGAGTCCGGACCGGATGGACGCGGATATGAGTACGGCCAGTTGCCGGAGCCCTGGCGTTCCTACCGGCGCGAGGTGCTGAAGCTGGCGCCGTTGCAGGTGATCATCGCTACTCGCACCGGCGTCATCCCCTCCGATCATCGCCTCTTCGCCTCCCGGGAAACCAAGGTCTGGATCGCCACCTCCGCATCCGGAGCCCGGCGACTTCGTTCCGGCACTCATCCCGGGGCCGAGGTTTTCGTTCCCAACTCCGGCGACGCCGTTGAGCCCAAGGCGTTGGCGGCCTGGGCGCGGCAACTCGGCGTGCGGCGTCTGCTCTGCGAGGCGGGCCCGGAGTTGTATTCGCAGCTCTTCGGCGCCGGCCTGGTGGATGAGGAGTTTCGCACCATCGCGATGCAGGTCATTGGCCAGGCGCCCTCCGGCGCGCCGGCGCGGCCTACTGCCTATGGCGCGCTGTCGTTCCTGCCGGAGACCGCCCCCTGGCACCGCATCATCAGCCTTCACGCCGCCCGCCCGTACCATTTGTTTCTCCGGCTGCGCCGCGCAGAGCGCCCCCGCGCCGGCTAGAGAGGTTGGGGGCGGCCCGCGAGTTCGCCGCGAGGGCCGCCGCGGCCTCGGGGGGTAGAAACCGTGCGACGCTTACCGCCCCACCCGCTCCAGCCCAAGTTGCCGCCGCGGAAATGTCCGACGCTAATGCCCCGCCGCCGCGGCCGCGGGAAACGGCGACCGCAGATTTCCCCCGCCGTCGAACCCCACATCGAACGGCTCGCCGATCACCTCGCAGGCGATCTGCCCGCGCGCCTCATCCACCAGGTTCTCGCTGACCGCCAGCGTGGCGATTTCCAGCGTGTTGCGGATCCAACCGATCTTGGCCTCCGGTATCGCTACCCCCACCGTCGCCAGCAGCGCCGCAATACCCTCCCGGTCGGAGTCGAACACCAGCGGCAGCCGCGCATTGCGCGGCGTCGAGGCAGTGAGTGAGTTCACCCGCGTCGCCGCCCAGTCAATCGCCTCCGCCAGCCGCCGGCTCACGCCCTCCGCCATCCCCACGCCGACGGCGTTGCCGTAGGTATGCGCGCTCAGCCCGCGGATATAGATGCGCTGGATCGCCGCGCTCGGCCAGGCGTTCGCCTCGCCATGCACCCCGCGGTTCACCACCTTGGTGTCCATCCCCGCGCCGCTGATCTCCTTGCCGATCTCATCCACGATCAAAAGATCCAGCGCCGCCACCGGAATCCGCGGCTGCCAGCTTTTCGCCTCGGCTTGCAGCGCCTCTTCCTTCCCCGGCAAATCCGCCGCCGCCAGCCACTCAATCTTCCCCGTCTGGTGATACGCGTCCTCGAGCAGCGCCAGCCCGCCCAGGCATTTCCCCGTGGCGATCACCGTCGCCGACGCCTCGCGGATCGCCTCCTCGTACCGCCCGCCCTGGATGGCATAGGCATGGTACGCCTGCGCCCCGCGATGCTTCCCAATCCCCATCGCCAGCATCTTGCAGATGCCGCTTTCGATCACCCCGCTGAAATCCGTGTGCGGCTTGATGCGGTTCACCAGCAAAAACGCATCGGCCGCCCAGGCATTGCGGTCCATATAGACCGGCATGCCCACCCGCGCGCTCCGCCCCAGCGCATGCGGCTCGATTTCCGACAGCACCGGCGCCCCCATCGCCGCTTCCGTGATCCCCGCCGACCGCAGCACGTCCAGCTGTCCCGCGCTCGTCGCCCCGCCGTGGCTGCCCATGCAGGGAAAAATGAACGGCTCGCAGCCCAGCGCCTTCACCTGCCGGCACACCTCCGCCACGATCGCCGCATAGTTGCTGATCCCCCGGCTTCCTGCCCCCACGCCGACGCGCATGCCTCGCCGCAGCCGCCCGGCCAGCCCCGCCGCCAGCGCCTCCCGCGCCGCACCCACGGGATCGGCCAATCCCCGCCGCGGATATTGCTGCCGCAGAACGATCAATCTCGGCAATTCAGGCAATTTCGGCAAGCTCAGTTCGCTCATCGCCTCCCGGTTCCTTTCGCTTCTCTCGCTTGTCCCGCGCCGCGCGCCCCGCCATCGGCCGCGTCGGCGGCCACTCCCGCAGCCTCCGCGCCATTGCTGGCCGATCCGCCTGCCGCGTAGCGCCGCGCCACGTAATCCTCCAAGATGCCGATGAACTCGCCCACCAGCCCATCGCCCTTCAGCGTCCGGAACAGCCGTCCATCCACATACACCGGAGCCTTCGGCTCCTCAAACGTTCCCGGCAGGGAAATGCCGATGTCGGCGTGCCGGCTTTCCCCCGGCCCGTTCACCACGCAGCCCATCACCGCCACGCGCATCCTTTCCACGCCCGGATGCTGCCGCCGCCACACCGGCATCCGCTCCTGAATATGCCCTTCGATCCGCGCCGCCATCTCCTGAAAAAACGTGCTCGTCGTCCGCCCGCAGCCGGGACAGGCGCTGACCTGCGGCAGAAAATGGCGCAGCCCCAGCGATTGCAGCATCTGCCGCGCGATGCGCACCTCTTCCGCCCGGTCGCCGCCCGGCGCCGGCGTCAGCGACACGCGAATCGTGTCCCCGATGCCCGCCTCCAGCAGCACCGCCATCGCCGCCGTGCTGGCCACCGTCCCCCGCATGCCCATCCCCGCCTCGGTCAGCCCCAGATGCAGCGGGTAGTCGCACTCCGCCGCCAGCTGCCGGTAAATCGCGATCAGCTCCGGCGCGCCGGAAACCTTCGCGCTCAGGATGATGGCGTCATGCGGCAGTCCGTAGCGCTCCGCCGCCGCCGCCGAATCCAGCGCCGACCGCACTACCGCCTGGCGCAGCACCTCCGCCGCATCCAGCGGCTCCGCCCGTCGCGCGTTTTCGTCCATCAGCCGCGCCAGCAGTTCCTGGTCCAGCGAGCCCCAATTCACCCCAATCCGCACCGGCTTCCCGTACCGAACCGCAACCTCGATCATGGCGCGAAAGTTGGCGTCGTCTTTCCGCCCGATGGACACGTTGCCCGGGTTGATGCGGTACTTCGCCAGCGCCCGCGCGCACTCCGGATACCGCGTCAGCAGCAGATGGCCGTTGTAATGGAAGTCGCCGATCAGCGGCGCATCGCAGCCCGCCCGCGCCAGGGCCGCGGCGATCGCCGGCACCGCCTGCGCCGCCGCGTCGGTATTCACCGTCACCCGCACCAGCTCCGACCCCGCCCGCGCCAGTTCCAGCGCCTGTGCCGCCGTCGCCGCCGCGTCGGCGGTGTCGGTGTTGGTCATCGCCTGCACCGCGATCGGCGCATCGCCGCCGATGCCCACCCCGCCCACCTGCACCCGTACGCTCTTTCGCCGCGCCATATATCCCGATTCTAGTCGTGCCGGCTCCTGAAAGCCCGCCCCGCGCCCCGTCGCCCGTCCGGACGGCGGTCCACGGCCTCCGCTGCCGCCCTCCGCCACGGCGCCTCGACCGCGCCGAGCGCGGCCGCACGCAATCCGGAGGCATACCCCACCCAGAGTCGGCGGCACGGCCCGCGCGTCGTGGGGTAGGGCTCCTGCCCTGCGTTGCGTCGCCCTCCGGGGCGGCGGAATCCGACAGCCGGGAGGGCCGTCCTGATTGCGGCGCGCCTAGGGCCGGTGCTGGCGCCTGAAGGCAGCCGCGGGCTAAAGCCCACGGCACACAGGCTGAAGCCTGTTTCACGCGCCGTGCTCGGCCGCGCCGAGCGCGGCCGCACGCAAGCCGGAGGCATACCCCACCTTGGGCGCGGCGGCAGCATTTCCCCGCTGCCGGCAATCACCCGCCCAGAACACCGCCTACATCTTGTAGCGCCCGGTATCCTCGTCGCCCAGGTTCTCCAGCCACCGCCGCAGTTCGTCGCTCGACCCGGGATCGGCGGCCGCCGCCGCCACCTTCGAACTTTTCAGCACGTCTTCTTCCACGAAGATCGGGCAATCCATCCG
>JAKAUF010000323.1 GCA_021827785.1 Acidobacteriota bacterium
ACCGGTATTTCCAAAAGCCGCGCGTTCTGCCGCCGCGAATATTTCGGCTGGCGATGCTGAAAACCGCGGCGATCGTTGGCTGCCCGTTCTGACTCGATATTCATTCCGCCGTGAGCGGAAACGACGGATTGACGGCGGAGGATCTGCGCGCGCTGCCGAACCATGCAACCAGCGCGCGATTCAGCGAGATGGAGAAAGCGGCGCTGGACATCGCGGCGGCGCTGAGCCGGGCGCCGGCGGAAGTGAGCGACGCTTTATACGCCGCGGCGCGAAAATGGCTGAGCGCGGAACAGATGATTGAGCTGGCGGGGGCCGTGGCGTGGGAGAACTTTCGCGCCCGTTTTAACCGCGCGTTCGACGTGGAAGCGGCGGGATTCACGCAGGGCGGCGTGTGCGCGATCCCGGAAGCGGCGGAGCCGCATTTTTCTTAGCCCTGATGCTGGTCGCCGCGGCTGCTCTTCCGCGGCCAGCGGCAAAGGACGCGCCCTCCACGAGCGGGAAAACCCTGCAACTTGCCCGCCTGGCCCAACGGCATGGCAGTCTAGGGGAATGGATCCGCGGATTTGGGATGGACCGGACGCGCGACCGCTGGACGTACTCGCGGTGGCGGCACATCGGGATGACGTGGAACAGACCTGTGGCGGGGCGCTGTTGAAGATGGCGCAAACGGGGGCGGCGTGCGGGGTTCTGGATTTGACGCGGGGGGAAGCGGGAACCCGCGGCAGTGCCGCACAGCGCGGCCGGGAAGCCGAGCGGGCGGGAGAGATCTTGCGCCTGGCATGGCGCGCGAACTTGGCGCTGCCCGACGGGCAGATCACGAATAGCCTGGCTGCGAGGCATCGCATAGCGGCGGTGATCCGGGCGACGCGACCGCAGTTGCTGATCGTGCCTTATCCGGCGGCGCGGCATCCCGATCATGCGATTGCCGGCCGGCTGGGCATGGAGGCGGCGTTCGCGGCGGGGCTGAAGAATCTGGAGGTTGGGGGAGGTGCCGCGTTCCGCCCGCATACGGTGCTTTACGCCTCGTTGTACGCGAACCGGCGGCCGACCATCGTGGTCGACATCAGTGAACAGTTCGCCGCACGGCTGCGAGCGCTTGAAGCCTACGGTTCGCAATATGCAGATCAGGCGAAAGGCGCCGAAATCTTTCCCGCCGCGGCGGACGTCCCGGCACGGGTGGAGGCCCTGGCACGGACGTACGGAATGATGGTGGGCGTACGGTACGGCGAACCCTACATTTGCGCGACGCCGATTCGTGCGGGGGATTTGCGCCAGCTAGAGATGGACACGTTCACGCAGGGGGGAATCATTGCGCCGTTTTGAAGGTGAAGCGTCCGCGGCGCGTGCATGTGCCATCAGGCGCACGCCGCCGTCAAAGGACGGAACCTGGCGCATGCTGTAGCGATTTAGGGCGCGGGCCCCAGCTCCGCTCAGGCGGGGCGTACCGCTTTGATTTTCGCGGCGCGGAGGCCCGCTGGCGCGCCGAACTGGGCCGGGAACCCCATCTGTCCCGGGCACAAGGCAGCGGTCGCCGCGAACCGGCTGGCGCTCAGGGCGTCTCGAAGTTGGGGCGAGAAACTAGGCGTCGGCGCGAAGCTGGGCCAAAAGATCCACCGCGCTGCGATAGCGGCTGGCTTGATGCGCGGCCAGCAGGGTCATGTGGCGTTCCGCCCAGCTTTTGAAGGACAGATATCCAACGGCACGGACCATTCCATAATAGGCGGCTACCCAGGGCTCCGGCTGCATGGACACGGCAGGAGAAATGGCGCCAAGAAGGTGAGTGAATGTCAGGTAGTCGGCGGTAGCGTTGCCCGGCACTACGCCTTGCTCACGATAGGCATGCAGCAACGCGATCTGTTCCTCCGCCTGGCTGGCGAAAAGCTGGGCGTGGGCGAAACGGAGGAAGAAGACCAGAAAGGCTGTGGTGGCGATTCCGAGCACCAGCCAGGGCGCCCACAGGCCAGTCGCGAACACGATACAGCCGGCGGGGTTCATCTAGGCCGCCCCCCGCTGCGTAATCGAGACGTCAACTAACGCGGCATGAGCGGTCGGCTGAGGGATACCGGGGGCGAGGATACCGCGGCGCTTGCGGGCGCGCTCCTCGGCCAAAGCGCGGCCGGCGACGGATTCTTCATCCGGCTCGGACATGGCGATGGCGAAGAGGGCCATGGCCAGAACATTGAGGGCCGGGATGGCGATCGCGCCGACGCCGTTGATACCGAAGATTGCGAATAGCGCCCAGCCTACGGAGCCGGAGCTGTACATTACGGCGAAGCCGGCGACCAGACGGCGCAGGCGAACGCCAGGAATTTTGAGAGCGCCCAGAGCCGGCCAGATGAGGAAGGCGGCGAACATGCCGACCAGGCCCAGATTCTGCTCGGCTTCCAGGGCAAACTGATCCAAGCCCTTCAGGCTGGCGGAGTCGGCGCCAAGGCGAGAAAAGATGGTGGCGAAGCTGATGATGAAACAGCCGACGACAATCCCGATGGTGATGCCGCGAAGCATCGGGATGTTGAGATTGGCTTTTTTAAAGGCGGTCTCGGCGAGGCGAAGGAGAACCAGCAGGCCGAGAAGCTGGGTGATGAAATCACCCCAATAGTAGGTCTGGGCGTAGACGAGCGACGTGCGCGGGTCCACACCACCCCAAAGAAGCAGCCAAAGGGACAGGGCGAACACCACCACCGACGCGAGCCACAGCTTCACCGACAGCCAGCGGTGAAAGGGCAGGCGAAGCCCCAGGCCCAACGCGAAAGCGGTCGCGAGGGTCCCAGCGGGGAAAAGGATGGTGAGAACTAAGGTTTCCACTGGAGCGCCTTCCCGCGCTCCAGTCTACCACGAAGGAAACCGGAAGCGCCGATTAGGTCCCCGGGACGGGAGCGGAGACGGTGCTGGCCACCTGGGGGGCATGCGCCGCGCCCGAAGTAGTCATCACCTCACGCACACCGACCACAGAGCAAAGCGAAAGTAACACGGCGATGGTGGCAATTTGGAGTTTCCGCATGGTACAGGTCCTTTTGGGCTGGCGGGGGGCGGTTAGGATCCCTCCGACGAGCCGATAAACGTTTTAACTACAGGCCGATAGGCGCAACGTTGAGGTTTCGACGCAGGCACGGCCGGGCACTTGCGACGAGGTCAGGACAGGGGTTCGAACCGCAGCGTTACCCGCTCTGCGGGATTTTCGCCGTTTCTTCGCCGAGCCGGCCGGCTTCGCAACATACCCCAGCCGAAGCGGTGCTATACTGCTTCGGTCGGGGCGTGGCTCAGCCTGGTAGAGCACCTGGTTCGGGACCAGGGGGTCGGAGGTTCAAATCCTCTCGCCCCGACCATCACCGCGAAAAACGCGGGGATGAACGCTCTGGCGGCAAAAGCAAACGCGGTACAACAACCTGACCTGGCAACCGATGGCGCTGTAGGTCTGCTTACGGCGCCAACTGCTACCCGTGTGTACTTTGATTCCTCTACAGGGTCATGTAAATCCCCCTGTACACGGGAACAGTAACTATCTTGATTCCCTGTACTCCACTGGACCATCGGGCGAGTGGCGGAGTGTCTGGAGAATATTCGCGTAGGTTGTTGACGGATAGCACCTTAGTGGCAGCTACTGCGGACTGGCTAGACGCCGGCTAGAGGCGGAGACACCTGTACTTTTTTGGGGTTCCAAGGGGAAAAACAATGTCCGCGCTGCCATCGCTGCCCGGCTGATTACCGGGGTGGATGGCCAACTGGCTCGAGGCAAGACGCGGGAAGAGGCTTGACAAAACCTCGCAGTTCGGAAGACGCGATGGCACATCAGGGCGAGGCCGAGACGTAGCGGCCACGCCCGAGCTGCTTGATGGGCGCAGGGAAGGGTGCGGACCGGCCCCAGCCGCGCCGAGGCGGGGCCTCCCGCGTTAATTGGCGCTGCCTGGAGCCCCGCTTATGCGCCAACCGGGCCGGGCACGCCATCGGCCCGGCCCAGTTCTTTCTCGCTTGGCGCGGGTCGCTTCCCCGCTGGAGCACGCCACCGGGAGGGCCGCGCCGCTTCTTCTGCCTTGGCGAACCGCGGTATTCTTTTGCGCGCCCCAGGCGCGCAGGGAGTTCCGCACCCTTGCCGCGCGTGCGCCTACTTTGGCCCCCGGGCAATAGGCGCGGTCCCCGCGAGCCGAAAAGGGCGCTAGATCCGCGGCGCTGGTTTGTGTATTTGGAGAGTGGGAGCGCCCGCAAGCGCGGCGCGAGCGCCAGGTACGGATGCGTCGGGACACACGGGAACCCTATAACCGCAGCGCCGATATCAAGCGCGGGCAGGAACCGCAAGGCGGAATCGCGCCATGTTGGACGACGGCCAACCGCAACAGGTCAGGGTGGCGGCCGGAGGGCCCAGGGTGACAGCCGGAGCGGCGGGGGCCGCGGCTAAGGCGGGCTAGGCGGGGTAGCGCTTAATGGCGAGGACGGCGTTGAGGCCGCCAAAGGCGAAGGAGTTACTGAGCGCGGCGCGGATTTCCCGAGGGCGAGACCGGTTGGGCGTGACGTCGAGGTTGCAGGCGGGGTCGGGGGAGGTGAAGTTGGCGGTGGGCGGGGCGGTTTGGTGGGCGATGGCCAACAGCGTAGCCGCCAGCTCGATGGCGCCACTGGCGCCCATGGCGTGGCCGTGCATGGACTTGGTGGAACTCACCGAGACGCGATCGGCTTCCGCGCCGAGGAGTTCGCAAATGGCCGCGCACTCGGTGGAATCGTTGAGCTTGGTGCCGGTTCCGTGGGCATTGATATAGTCCAGATCGGCGGGGCGGAGTTGGGCCGATTCCATCGCTTCCCGCATGGCGGCGAGGGGGCCGTCGAGAGCCGGCTGGGTGATGTGGCCGGCGTCCGCGCTGGCGCCATAGCCGGCTAGTTCGGCCAAAATCCTGGCGCCGCGACGGCGGGCGGAGGACTCGGTTTCCAGAACGAACATCGCCGAGCCTTCGGCCAGGACCAAGCCGGCACGATCGGCGCTAAAGGGACGGCAAGCACAAGCGGGGTCGGCGCCGGCGGGGGCGAGAACCCGCATGGCTTCCCACGCCTTGAAAACGCCTAATGTGATGGGCGCATCCGCGCCACCGGCGAGCATGATATCGGCGGCGCCGAGGCGCAGGAGGCGCCAGGCCTCACCGATGGCATGGGTGGAAGAGGCGCAGGCAGTGGAGACGGCAAAGCTGACGCCTTGGGCGCCGGTGTCCATGGAGACATGGGAGGTGCCGGCGTTGAACATCATGCGGGGAATGCTGAAGGGATGGAGGCGGGTGGCATTGCGGGCGTAGAGCTGGTGAAAACCGTGATCCTCGCTCTCGACGCCGCCCAGGGCGGTGCCGGTTACGACGCCGACGCGCCGCGCGGGAGGACCGCCATTGACGCCGAAGCGGCGGCCCAGGCCGGCATCGGCCAAGGCCTGGCGAGCGCAAACGACGGCGAACTGCGCAAAGCGGTCGAGGACGTCCACTTCCTTGCCGAAATGCTGGGCGGGATCGAAACCGCGCACCTCGCCGCAGACATTATGGGCTAGACGCTGAGAATCCACGCGGGTCACGGGGCCGGTAGCGCCGCGACCCGAGTCGAGACAAGCCCACATCTCCCCTGGCGTGCTGCCCGCGGCGCTCAGCACGCCCATGCCGGTGATAACGATTTTCTCCATTGGTTCCCAGCCGCCCATGCACCAACGGCGGCAGCGGCACAATGCCCTGGCGCGAGGCGCCGACTAGGTCGCAGGCGTAGGAGCGGTATTGAGCCCTTGATTTAACTGCTGACGCAGGGCATCAATCACCTGACCGACGCTCCTCATCTCCCGAGCGATCTCATCCGGGATGGTGAGATTGTACTTTTCTTCGAGCGCAAAGACGATATTGACGCCGTCCAGGGAATCGATTTTGAGCTCCTCGAAGGTGGACTCCGGGGAAATGGTGTCCTCGGGAAGCCGCTGTTCACGGGCGATGATGGCGATTACGTCCTGGGTTAATGGATCCGGCACTCGGGTCTCGGCCTCCTGGTTGGCCTCCGTCAATCCCTTGATAATACATCAGAACATTCCACTTGGCATGGAGAAGCTGGGAGGGAGCGCACGCGGTTTTCCGGTGGCGCCCGCGGCGCCAACCCAGCCGGGACGCGGCGCCGAGCCCGCGGCGCGATTGCGGTGAGGAGGATGGGGAAACAACCCTACGATGGGCTATGGACAACCGACAGATCGCCCGGGTATTGCGGGAAACCGCCGACCTGATGGAAGTAGCGGGAGAAGATCCATTCCGCGTACGGGGCTACCGCAAGGCGGCGGATACGATCGCCGGCGCCGCCGCAATGACCGACCTCGCGGACCCGGCGAAGCTGCGGGCATTGCCGGGCATTGGCGCGAAGCTGGCGGAAGCGATCCAGCAGATCGCAACCACGGGGACGTTGGCGTTGCGTGACGATCTGCTGCGGCGATACCAGCCGGGAATGCTGGAACTTTTGAACGTGCAGGGGCTGGGCCCAAAAACCATTGCGACCATCTGGGAGCGGCACGGCGTCGCCACGGTTAACGGGGTGGAGGAATTGGCGCAAGCCGGGAAGCTGCGGACCCTGCCGCGGATGAGCGAAAAAAAAGAGTCGCAAATCTTGCAAGCGATCGCTACGTACCGGGCGGTGTCGGGGCGATTCCTGCGGTCCACGGCGGAACGGGCGGCAATGGTGGCGCGACTGGGGCTAACGGGAAAATCGGGGGTGGGGGCCGTCGAAATCGGTGGAGCGTTCCGGCGAGGGGAAGAGACGGTCGCGGAGTTGGAGCTGCTAGCGGGCACGGAGGCGGGACGTGAGGAGGAAACGGCAGGGGCGTGGGCGGCGCTGCCGGAGGTGGCGGAGGTGAAGGAGCGGGGGCCGGGGTACGCCGTCGTGGAATGGGCCGACGGCGGAGGAAGCGGCAGGACGATGCCGGCGCGGCTAAGGGCGGTCCCGTTGGAGACATTTGGGGCGCGCTGGATCCAGATTACGGGGCCGGCGAGCCACTGGGAGGCTCTTCAGGCGCGCGCGGCCGCGGCGGAGCTGGAATTGAGCGAGAGCGGCTTACGGCGCCAAGGCAAGGTGATAACGGGGGGGAGCGAAGAGGAAATCTACCGGGCGCTGGGGTTGCAATGGATTCCGCCGGAGTTGCGGGAGATGGCAGGGGTGCTGGGTGCGGCGGAACGCGATTCCCTGCCCCCATTGGTTGCGGTGGAGCATATCCGGTGCGACCTGCACATGCACACGGTGGAAACAGATGGGCGGGCGACCATCGAGGAAATGGCCGCGGCGGCATGGGCGCGCGGCTATGCGGCGATCGCGATCACCGACCACTCGCAGGCGCTGGCGATGGCACGGGGACTGAACGAAGAGCGGGCCATGGCGCATGTACGGCGGATTCGCGCGGCGGATCAAGCCATGGGCGGGAAGCCGAGGATCTTCGCCGGCATCGAGGTGGACATTTTGGCCGATGGACGATTGGACCTGGCGGACGCGGTGCTGGCGGAAATGGACATTGTGATCGCCAGCGTCCACTCTCGCTTTGAACAAACGGCGGAGGAGATGACGGCGCGGCTGCTGCGCGCGGTGGGCAACGGGCAGGTGCGCATCCTGGGCCATCCGACCGGGCGGAGACTG
>JAKAUF010000234.1 GCA_021827785.1 Acidobacteriota bacterium
GCGCATCGCCGGCGGCATCTTCACCAAGATCGCCGACATCGGCAGCGATTTGATGAAGATCGTCTTCCACATCAAGGAAGACGACGCCCGCAATCCCGGTGTCATCGCCGACTGCACCGGCGACAATGCCGGCGACTCGGTCGGCCCCAGCGCCGACGGCTTTGAAACCTACGGCGTCACCGGCGTCGCCCTGATCGCGTTCATCCTCCTGGGCGTCCACAGCCCCAAAGTCCAGGTCCAGCTCCTGGTCTGGATCTTCGTCATGCGCGTGGTCATGCTGGTCAGCGCCGCCGCCGCCTACTGGTTCAACAACATTCTGTCCCGGCGCCGCTACGGCCACGCCGAGCGCATGAACTTTGAATCCCCCCTCACCTCCCTGGTGTGGATCACCTCCATCGTCTCCGTCCTCCTCACCTTCGTCATCTCCGCCATCCTCATACCGACCCTGGGCGGCGATCCCAGCATGTGGTGGAAGCTATCCATTATCGTCAGTTGCGGCACCCTCGCCGGCGCCATCATCCCGGAGCTGGTCAAGGCGTTCACGTCCACGGAAAGCCGCCACGTCCGCGAGGTGCTGGCCTCCGCCCAGGAAGGCGGCGCCTCCCTCGGCTTGCTCTCCGGTTTCGTCGCGGGCAACTTCTCCGCCTACTATCTGGGCATGGTGATGGTCAGCCTGATGGCCGTCGGGTACGGCGTGAGCACCGCCGGGCTGTCCGGCCTGATGGTCGCCTCCCCGGTCTTTGCCTTCGGCCTGGTGGCCTTCGGCTTCCTCGCCATGGGACCGGTCACCATCGCCGTGGACTCCTACGGGCCGGTCACCGACAACGCCCAGTCCGTCTTTGAACTGTCGCTGATCGAAAACATCCCCAACATCGCCGCGGAACTCCGCAGCCAATATCAGATCGAGCCCCAGTTCGAGCGCGCCAAGGAGATGCTGGAAGCCAACGACGGCGCCGGCAATACCTTCAAGGCCACCGCCAAGCCCGTGCTCATCGGCACCGCCGTGGTCGGCGCCACCACGATGATCTTTTCCATCATCATGGCGCTGACCAACGGCATCACGCAGAACGTCAGCAAGCTCTCCATCCTCCACGCGCCCTTCCTGCTCGGCTTCATCACCGGCGGCGCCATCATCTTTTGGTTCACCGGCGCTTCCACCCAGGCCGTCACCACCGGCGCCTATCGCGCCGTGGAGTTCATCAAGGCCAACATCCGCCTGGAGGGCGTGGAAAAAGCCTCCGTCGCCGACAGCAAGAAAGTTGTCGGCATCTGCACCCATTACGCCCAGAAGGGCATGCTGACCATCTTCATCGCGGTCTTCTTCGCCGCCCTCGCCTTCGCCTTCGTCGAGCCCTTCTTCTTCATCGGCTATCTCATCTCCATCGCCATCTTCGGCCTTTACGAAGCCATCTTCATGGCCAACGCCGGCGGCGCCTGGGACAACGCCAAAAAGATCGTCGAGGTCGAACTCAAGCTCAAGGGCACCCCGTTGCATGACGCCACCATCGTCGGCGACACCGTCGGCGATCCCTTCAAGGACACCTCCTCGGTCGCCCTCAACCCGGTCATCAAGTTCACGACGTTGTTCGGCCTGCTGGCCGTGGAGTTGGCCGTGCAGCTGCGCGCGGAGATCGGCGCGGCATGGACCGGCGTCTTGGCGGCGATCTTTTTCCTCGTCGCCGCGACTTTCATCTACCGGTCCTTCTACGGCATGCGCATCCGCTCGGAGGTCCGCGCCGAGGAACCCGAGCCCGCCCGCGCCGCCGGCGATTAGCCGCCGGCCTCAGCCGCGCAAAAAGCTGAGCATCTTTTTCTTCTTCGTCGGCCGCGGCTCGGGAAAAAACGGCAGCGTCCGACCGGCGATGATCGCCGCCGGATTGTCCGCCACCAGCGCCTGCGCGATCGCCGCCGATCGCCGCTCCCGCGCCGCCTGCTCCGCCGCCGCCAGGCCGGGAACCCGCCGCTTGGTCGAATGCGCATCCGAGGCGATGACGTGCACCAAATCCCGGTCCAGCAAATCCATCGCCGTCTTGAACGCCGTCTTGCCGAAGTCCCCCGTCAGCGACCCGGAGGTGATCTGCACCACGCACCCCAGCTGCACGTACCGGCCGGCCAAGTCGTCGTGCTGCTGGAACACCGGGTTGCGTTCCGGATGCGTCAGCACCGGCACCATGCCCGCCTGCAACAGCTGGCTCAGCACGCCTTCCATCGCGTCCATCTTGAAGCTCTCCGCGAACTCCACCAGCTGATACTGGGTTTGGTTCACCGAGTATTTCCGCGGATTCGCGATCGCGTCGCGGACGTTTTCAAAGGAGAGATGGAAATCGCAGCCGATCAGGATCGCCGGCTCCGGCCCGATCGCCGCTTGCAGTTCGTCCCGCAGCGCCGCCACCTTCGCCCCATCGTAGGCGAACTGGAAATTCGCATGCGGCGTGGCCACGATATGGCGGGTTCCGTCTTCCCGCGCCATCCGCGCCATCTCCACGGAAACCTCCAGGTTGGGCGCGCCGTCGTCCAGGCCGGGCAAGATGTGGCAGTGAATGTCGACGTGTGGATGCATCAGCGGGCCTGGCCTCCGCGCGGGCAGCCGCGGCGCGGACTTTTCTCTATCTTAGCGGCGCGGCGGCGCGCGCCGCAGCCGGAACTGCAATAATCGCCGCGCGGCGTTGGCGAAACGCAGCTTGAACGGCTGTTCCCCGGTGAGAAAATCGAAGTCCATTCCCTCTCCGATCGTGGCCCGCAGCACGAAATACAGCAGCGTGATTCCCGGCGACGCCGCGGCCATCTCCGCCGCGAACGCCAATAAATAACCATACCGCACCGGCGGCAGCAGGAACGTCACCAACCCCGCCGCGGGCCGCCCGTCGCGCCGGTAGGCCCATAACTCCACGCCGGCCTCGCGCCCTAGCCCGGCCATTTCGCTCAGCCACTCCGCTTCCCTCGCTTGCAGCACATTCGTTTCACCCCGCGCCTCCAGCCGCCGCTGTTTTTGCTCCAGCAGCCACGTCAGCAGCTCCCGCCGTTCCGCCGCCGGCTCCACCCGGCCCAGCCAGCCCCGCCGCTGGGCCTGCCGCAGCCGCTCTTCCGCCCGGCCATGTTTCCGCGCGAATGCTTCCACCGTCGCCGCGTCGCCCGCTCCGCGCCGCAGCAGCGGCGCCGCGGCGAACGGCGTGATCGCCGCCTCGGCCCCCAGTTCCGCCGCCAGCCGCCGCCAAAAGCCCAAAAACGGCGAATCCTCCGGCAGCCCCCGCATCTCCATCCGCCGCCAATCCGGACAGCGCCGCAAGGCCCGCGCCAGTGCTCCCGCGCGTGCCTGCAATGACCCCGCCGCCGCGCCCGTTCCAATCACATCCACGTAATCGAAAACCCCATGCCCCAGCGGGAACAACACGCCATCGCGCGCCGCCCAGGGCAGAATCCATTTCCCCTCCGCATCGTGCACCACCAACGGCGTGACCCCGTGCCGGAAGAACACCTGGCCCCATGTCCGTGCGAAGGAAAAGCGCTGAAAACAAGACTGCCCCGCCGCGGCCGCTCCCCACAGTTCCGCCAACCCCGCCAACTCCGGCGATTGATGCACCCGCACGCAGCCAGAGATGCCGCTTCCGTCTCCCTTTGTTGCCGCTACCCGCGTACGGCTCCTGCCCTGCCTTCGCACCAATGTGTCCCGCCAACGGCGGGGCCTTCGCCCTCCTGGGCGGCGGAAACCGACAGCCGGGACGGCTATCCCACTATCTCCGGTGCGGAGGCGGTTTTGCCTCGTGAGCCGGTAGGGCCTGCACGTGGGGCCGGACCACGCGGGCCGAGCGACGTCTCTTTCCTGTGCCGGGCTCGGCCGCGCGGAGCGCGACCGCACGCAAGCCGGAGGCATACCCCACCGAAAGTCGGAGACGTGCCCGCGCGCCGTGGGGTAGAGCTCCCGTCCCCGGCCGAGCGGCCGAGAACAAAGCGATGCGACGCCGATCGCCCCGCCTATTGCCCCCGCAGATGTGCCTGGAAGAAGCCGATCGTCCTGGCCCACGCGTCCTTCGTTGCCGCCACTCCCGCCGCGGTCTGCAAATGGGCGAACGCGTGCGGCATCCCCGGATAAATCTTCACGTTCACCACCACCCCATGCGCCCGCAGCGCCCGCGCGAACGCTTGGGCCCGCGCCGGCGTCACTACGCGGTCCGCGCCGCCGAAGTTCCCCAGCACCGGGCAGCGGATCAGGCCCAGTCCCTTGCTAGGAAGATCGCCGTAATAGATGACGCACGCCTTTAGCATCGGCTGCCGTTCGGCAAAACGCGCCGCCATCCCGCCCCCAAAGCACCACCCGATCTCCCCAATCTGTCCCTTGGCCACTCGCGGGTTGCGCCACAGGTAGTCGTAGGCGGATTCCAAATCTTGCAGGCCCCGCCGCACGTCGAAGCCGCGCATCAGCTGCATCGCCTGCTGCGGCGTCGTCGCCACCTTCCCGTGGTACAAATCCGGCGCCAACGCGACATAGCCTCGCCGCGCCAGCCGCCGCGCCTGCTGCTTCACCCAACCATTCAGCCCCCACCACTCCTGGATCACGATCACCGCCGCATGCCGCCCCGGCGTCGCCGGTTCCACCAAATACCCCACGCCGTCGCCGAACCGCACCATTCGCCCCGCCGTGATCGGTCCCCCGCCGGTCGCCGCCGCCATATTCGCCGCCGCCTCCACCGGCGGTCCGGCGGCCCAGCCGCCCGTGGCCAAACACGCCACGGCGGCGCATACCAGCACGGCAAAGGTCGGGGCAGGGAAGCGGCGGAAACGGTGGTTTTCCATAAGCGTCCAGTGTAGCTGTCCGGCCCGGTAAACGGGGAGCGCGAACCCGTGGCAATCGGTCGCGAGGTCGCGCCTTTTGCCCGGGGCAGAAAGGGTGCGGAAAGGCCCGGTTTGGCTCGCTTGCCGCCCCCGGGCGCGGGGCGCGCGGAGGCATCCCGGGAGCGCCCCGCGAACGCGTCCCCGACTCGGCCGGCGGGAGCGCCCCGCCACGGGCAGCGGCGCCTTCTTCCGCCGGCTTCCTGCCCGCGCCGCTAATCGCTTTCGATTACGCGCTGCCTTTGGACGCATTACCCGCGTTCCGAGCCGCGCCCTAGGGTCCTTGATGGTCCTCAACCCGCGCGTTTGCGCGCATCCCTGCCGGCCTATACTCCGTTCCGTTTGTATTTGAGGGAGCCGAATGCAACCCACCCCGAAATCCCTGCGCACGCTGCGCGCGGCCTCCGGCGTCGTTATCTTTCTCCTGCTGACCGGCTTGTTCCCGCTGCTCGCGCCGCTCGGCATCATGGCGCAGTGGGTGTTGCTGGCGCATATCGTCGTCGGCTTCCTGGTCATCGTTCCCCTCACCTGGATCTTCTTGCGCCATCGGTCCCATGCCGCCGCCCACGGCGCCAAAGGTTGGTTCACCAGCGGCAATCTCAGCTGGCTGGGCTGGCTGGCCGTCGTCGTTAGCGGCGCGTGGCTGACCGCCGTCGGCCTTTGGGGCCGCTTCACTCCCTACGGTTGGCATATCGCCCACGTGGCCATTGGCCTGCTTCTGGGGCTGGCCGCCATCTTGCACCTGGTCCGCGGCCTGCTGCGCACCCATTTTCCGCAAGCCCGCTACCGCGAACTCGCCGCCGCGGTCATCGTCCTCGGCCTCGCGCTCGGCGTCGGTGGCGGCATCCTGTGGTACGCCCGCCGCGCCCCGCCCCCGCGCCAGGTCAGCTTCGCCCCCTCCAACGCCAGCACGTTCCACCACCGCGCCATTCCCGCCTCGCTGCTCACCGGCTCCGCCGCCTGCGGGACCTGCCACCAAACCATCTACAAGGAATGGCTCCCCAGCACCCACCACTACTCCGCCACCGACCTTTTCTACCAAGCCGTCAAGGACAATTACATCCGCGCCCGCGGCTGGAAGGCGGTGCGCTATTGCGCCGGCTGCCATGAGCCGGTCACGCTGCTCTCCGGCCGCCGCTTCCACCGCATCACCCGCGGCCATATCGGCGCCGCCGGCCAGTCCTGCGCCTTTTGCCACCTCATTCGCGACACCGCCACGCGCGGCAACGCCAATTACGTCGTCATTCGCCCCACCCCCTACCTGTTCGAGCAGTCCCATCAGCCGCTGCTGCTCGCCATCTCCGACATGCTGATCCGCCTGCATCCGCAGCAGCACAACGCCGACTACAACGTCAAGCCCGCGCAATCCGCCTTGTTTTGCGGCACCTGCCACAAGCAATACATCAGCAAGCGCGAAAACGGCTGGGGCTTCGTGCAGTTGCAGGATCAGTACGACAGTTGGAAAAACGGCCCCTGGCACACCGACCCGCGCAAGAACCTGATCTGCGAAGACTGCCACATGCCCGCGGTCCGCGCCGATGACCCCGCCCGCAACGCCGCGGGCTTCATCCACGACCATCGCATTCTCGCCTCGAATAACTACATGGCCGCGCTGCTGCACCTGCCCGGCGCGCGCCGCCAAGCCAAGCTGGTGGATCGTTGGATGGCCGGCAAAACCATCATTCCCGCGATCGCCGGCAAATGGCCCCGCGGCCCCATCGTGCCCGTGATGCTCCAACCCCAGGGCGCCTTCCTTCCCGGCCATACCGCCCGGTTGCAGGCCTTGGTCATCAACGCCAAGGTCGGCCACGAATTCCCCACCGGCCCGCTCGACGTGATCGAGTCCTGGCTGGAGCTGGTCGTCACCGACGCCCATGGCCGCCGCGTCTTCGCGACCGGCTACGTGAATGCCCCCAACGGCCCCATTCAGGGCAAGACCGTCGAGTTCCGTTCCCATCTGCTCGACCGCAACGCCCATCCCGTCTACACCCACAGCCTCTGGAATGTCGTCGGCGCCACCGGCAAGCTGGTCATCCCCCCCGGCGCCAGCTATTCCCACATCTTCAAGTTCCCGCTGCCGCGCGGCGTCGCCGGCCCGCTCCACTGCCGCTTGCGCCTGCTCTACCGCAAATTCAATTCCAACTCCCAGCTTCAGCTTTTCGGCCCGCATCCGCCGCCGGTTCCAGTCATGCAAATCTCCGCCGCCACCCGCATCGTGGATCTAAGCCCCGCCGCCGCCCGCGCCTCCGTGCGCCCGCGCCGCGCCGGCTCCCAGGCTCGCCGGTGACCCGCCGCGAACTCCTGCGACTCGCCATGGTGGGACCGATCCTGGGAGCTGCCGCCTGCCGCCGGGCCGAGAAGGCCGCCCGTGGCGCCCCGCCAGCCGGTCCCCGCTTTCGCGAAGTCGCCGCCGCCTCCGGCCTGCACTTCCACCATTCCTACGGTCCCCGCACCCACGCCCTGCCCGAGGACATGGGCTCGGGCTTGGCCTGGGGCGATTACGACAACGACGGCTATCCCGACCTCTACGTCGTCAATCAGCCCGGCGCTTGGGGCAGCGCCCAGCGCCATGGCCCTGGCAACCGCCTCTTCCATAACCAGCGCGACGGCACGTTTCGCGACGTCACCGCCGAAGCCGGCTTGGAGTTGGTGCATTTCGGCATGGGCGCCGCTTGGGGCGACTGGAATAACGACGGCCTGCTCGATCTCTGTGTCACCGGCGCCGACGGC
>JAKAUF010000360.1 GCA_021827785.1 Acidobacteriota bacterium
TAAACAACTGGCGGAAGAGTTGCGGGGCATGGGGCGGCGGGCGGAGACGGTCTCCGCCGACGCCATAAGCCCGGAGGGCATCGCCAAGCTGTTCAGCTTTGTCGAGAGCCAGTTCGGGCACCTGGACATTTTCGTCAACAACGCGATTGACGTGGCGGCGTTTGGGCCGCTGATGCGGCAGAAAAAAGACGCCTGGGAGCACACGGTGCAACGCAACACGACGGCGCTGCTGCTGAGCGCGCAGAAATGCCGGGCGCTGATGAAGGGGCGGCGGGGCAAGATCCTCAGCCTTTCCAGTCTGGGCTCGACGTATGTCATACCGGGGTACGCGCCGATTGGGGTCACCAAGGCCTCGACCGAGGCGCTGACGCGGTATTTGGCGGTGGAGCTGGGCAAGGAGGGCATCAACGCCAACACGCTCTCCGCCGGGCCGGTGGATACCGACGCGCTGCGGCTGTTCTCCACCTATGGCCAAATGAAAGAAGCCTGCGAGACGCTCTCCCCGGCCGGGCGCATCGGCACGGTGGAGGACGTGGCGGAGGTGGCGGTGTTTCTCTGTTCGGACGCCGCCAATTGGATCTACGGGCAGACGATTATCGCCGATGGGGGCCTGTCCCTCATGAGCTTGCGCTAGGCGGGCCGCGACGCCGCCAGCGACATTGAGAAACGGAAGGAAATACGCAAATGCCGCCAGTCAATAGCGCCGAGGAAGTTTTACAAATCCGGGAGACCGCCGACCGCGTGTTGGCCAGCCGCCATGCTGAGATTCTGGCCACGGTGCAAGCCGCCATCGCCGAGGTGCTCGGATGCGAGGTGGAAGAGGTGAAACCCAATTCCAGCCTAATGGCCGATCTGCACGCGGAATCGCTGGATTTTCTGGATCTGCTGTTCCGGTTGGAGTCGGCGTTTGGCATCAAGATTCCGCGCGGCGGGATCCAGAAGGCCACGCAGGGATCGCTGAAGGAAAGCGAATTCCAGCAAAACGGCGTGCTGACGGAAGCGGCGCTGGAGCGGCTGCGGCTGCTGATGCCGGAGGTGGATCCGCAGCGGCTGCATCCGGGGCTGACGTCGCGGGAAATCCCGGCGTTGTTTACCGCCGAAACGTTTACCCGGCTGGTGGCCTGGCGCCTGGGAGACGGCGAGGCGGCGAAGGCGCAAGTAGGGTAGCGCGGTGCGTTTCCTGCTGATTGACCGGATCCTGGAGCTGGAGCCGGGGCGGTACGCGGTGGGCGTGAAGACGCCCAGCCTGGGCGAGGACTATTTCGCCGATCACTTTCCCGGCTTCCCGGTGGTTCCCGGGGTGCTGCTGGTGGAGGCGATGGCGCAACTGGCCGGGCGGCTGATCGCGTACTCGGTGCGGGCGGAAAGCGGCGAGGTGGTGCTGCCGGTGCTGCTGGGCATCAGCCATGCGCGGTTCCGGCGCTTTGTCCGCGCCGGGGACCGGGTGGTGATCCGCGCGGAACTGCTGGGGCTGACCGACGGCGGCGGGCGCTGCAAGGCGGAGGCGCGGGTGGAGGAGCAGTTGGTGGCGGGAGCGGAAGTGATGCTGGGGTTCGACACCGGCCGGGGCGCCGGGGTGATCCCGATGGCGGCGCGCCAGAAGCTGGAATCGTGGGCCGATGACGTGAACCGGAATTTGCTGGGCGAGGAGCTGCACGCGCGGCTGACAGCGCCGCGGGCGCCGGCCCCGGAGGCGCAGGCGTGACGGCGGGGGGCAATGGAGCGGGCCGAAACGGTGCGGGACGCCGCCGCCGGGTGGTGATCACCGGCCTGGGCGCGGTCACGCCGGTGGGCCAAACGGTGGAGGAGACGTGGCGGTCGCTGCAAGCGGGGCGCTGCGGCATTGATCGCATCTCGGTCTTCGACGCCAGCACCTTCGAGACGCAGATCGGCGGCGAGGTGCGGGGATTCCGCTTCGACCAACTGGGCGCGCCGGCGGCGGTGGCGGAGGTGCTGGACCGCAAGAACAGCTTTGGCTTCGCGGCCGCGCAACAGGCGATGGTGGATGCCGGGCTGGCGCGGGCGGACGCGGCGCCGGGTCCGCCGTCGGAGGAGTTGGTGGAGCCGACCCGGTTCGGCATCAGCCTGGGCACGGAAGGGCGGCGGGACCGGCTATTGCCGGAGCTGCGCAGCCGCAAACTGGCGCCGGCGGGTTTGGAGGCGCGGCGCCAGGCGCTGGCGGAAGTGCCCGGGGATGAATACCTGCGCTACTCGCCGTATGGGCTGGCGTACCTGCTGAGCGGGACGTGGGGCGCGCGGGGGCCGATCACGACCATTTCCACCGCCTGCACGTCGAGTTCGCAGGCGCTGGGCTACGCGCTGGAGAAAATCCGCTACGGCGATGCGGACGTCATGTTGGCGGGCGGGGCGGAATGCCTGATGGAGCCGACGATGGTGGCGAGTTTTATTTTGCTCGGCGCGCTGTCGAAGCGGAACGATTCGCCGCAAACGGCGTCGCGGCCGTTTGACGCCACGCGCGACGGATTCGTGCTGGCGGAGGGAGCCGCGATGCTGGTGCTGGAGGATGCCTGGCACGCCTACCGGCGCGGGGCTCGCATCTACGGCGAGGTGGCGGGCTTCGGCTGCTCGATCAACGCCTACCGGATCACGGATTCGCCGCCGGACGGGGAAGGGCCGTTTTTGGCCATGCGGGCGGCATTGGAAGACGCCGGGATTCGCGCCGAGGACGTGGATTACGTCAACGCCCACGGCACTTCGACGGTGCAGAACGACGCCAGCGAGACGATGGCGATCAAGCGCTGCCTGGGCGGGTACGCCCAGCGGGTGCCGGTGAGCTCGACGAAATCCATGACCGGGCACATGGTGAATGCGGCCGGGGCGATCGAGGCGGTGATTTCGACGCTGGCGATTCGGGACGGGTACATTCCGCCGACGATCAATTACGAACATCCCGACCCGGCCTGCGATTTGGACTGCGTGCCCAACACCGGGCGGCGGCAGACGGTGCGGACGGTGGTCTCGAACTCCTTCGGTTTTGGCGGGTCGAACGGCTCGCTGGTGATCCGGGCCTATGTCGCTTGAGATGGAGGCGGGAGTGAACGGGCGGGGCGGCGGACGGCGCGTGGTGATCACGGGAGTGGGGCTGGTGTCGCCGCTGGGTAACGATGCCGAAACGTTGTGGCGCGAGCTGGCGGCGGGGCGCTCGGGGCTGGAGCGGGCGGAGGAGTTCGCCACCGGAGGGTTCCGCACGCAGGCCTGCGGCCGGGTCCGGGAGTTCAACCCGCGGAAACTGATCGCCGACGCCAAGACGCTGAAACTGATGACCCGGCCGGTGCGGCTGGGGGTGGCGGCCTTGGAGCTGGCGGTGGCGGACGCGCGGCTGGATTTGAGCCACGTGGATCCGTTTCGCGTCGCCTCCTACGTGGGTTCGCCGGGGCACGCGGGCGACCGCGACGAGCTGCTGCCGGCGCTGGAGCGGGCCAGCCGCGGCGGGGACGATACGTTGGATTTGCAGGCGTTTGGCGCCGAAGGCATCGCCACCATCAATCCCTTGTGGCTGCTGAAGAGCCTGGCCAACATCGTGCTGTATTTCGTCAGCATGAAGGTGGGGGCGCAGGGACCAAACGGCAACATCTGCATGAGCGGCGCCGGCGGCGTGATGGCCATCGGGGAGGCGTTCCGCTGCTTGCGGCGGGGGGCGGCGGACATCGCGGTGGCGGGGGGATACGAATCGCTGCTGGAGGAGGAGCGGCTGGAGAGCTTCGAGCCGTCCGGGCTGCTGTACCTGGGCAATGGGGTGGCGGCGCAGGCCAGCCGGCCGTTTGATCGCGACCGCGCGGGGTTCGTGCCGGCGGAGGGCGCGGCGTTCGTGGTGCTGGAGGAACGCGAGGCGGCGCTGCGGCGCGGAGCGCGCATCTACGGCGAAGTCACCGGCTACGGGCTGGGCAGTCCCGGCTGCGTGGGACGGCCGAGCGAAACCGCGGAGGCCTTCCTGGGCGCGATGCAGGCGGCGGTGGCGGACGCGCGCCGCGATCCGTGGGAACTGGACGCGATTTCGGCCTACGGGCTGGGGACGGTGCAGAGCGACCGGGCGGAGGCCGAGGCGCTGAAGGCGTTGCTGACGGCGCGGGCGGCGTATGTGCCGGTGACGGCGGTGAAATCCGCGACGGGCAATTTTTCCGCGGGCTCCGGGCCGCTGGAAGTGATCGCCGGCTGCGGCGTGTTGCAGGGGGCGATGCCGGGTTTGCCGGCGATCCTGAACTGCGAGCATCCCGATCCGGATCTGGGGCTGGATTACGTGCGCGGCCGGCCGCGGGCGGGCAGCTATCGCCGGCTGTTAGTCAATTCCGCCAGCCTGTCCGGGGCCGCCGCCAGCGTGGTGCTGGAAAGCGGCGATCCGGCCTAGCGCCGCCGCGGGCGGCGCCGCGGGGGCGGGAGCCAATTGGGAATGGGAGCGAATGGGCAAGGCATGAACCGCTTACAAGGCAAATTCGCATTGGTCACCGGGGGTAGCCGGGGCATCGGGCGCGCCGTCGCCTTGCGCTTGGCGCAGGAAGGCGCGCGGGTGGCGGTCAACTATCGGGCCAATGCCGGGGCCGCGGAGGAGGTCGTAGCCGCCATCACCGCCGGCGGCGGGCAGGGACAAGCCTTTGCCGGCGACGTCAGCCAGCCGGAGGCGGCGAAAGCCCTGGTGGAAGGGGTGGCGCAGGAGTTCGGGCGGTTGGACATTCTGGTGAACAACGCCGGCATGGTGCGCGACGGCCTGCTGCTGACGATGGATGACGCGCAGTGGCGGCAGGTGCTGGCGACCAATTTGGACGGGGTGTTCTATTGCTGCCGGACGGCGGCGCGGATCATGTTGCGGCAGCGCTATGGGCGCATCGTCAACATGTCGTCGGTCGCGGGGGATACGCCCAACCGCGGGCAGGTGAATTACGCCGCCTCCAAGGGGGGCATCAATGCGCTGACGAAGGCCTTGGCGCAGGAGCTGGCCAGCAAGAACATCACGGTGAACGCGGTGGCGCCCGGCATGATCGAGACCGAGATGAGCCAGGAGGTGCGGGAACTGGCGGGGCCGGAAATTCTGAAGCATATCGCCCTGAAGCGCTACGGCAAACCGGAGGACATCGCCGCGGCGGTGGCGTTCTTGGCTTCGCCGGACGCGGACTACATTACCGGCCAAGTGTTGCGCGTGGACGGGGGACTAGCCGGGTGAAGGCGGCGGCGGAGCGGGAACGCGAAGCGGTGGTGACGGGCAGCGGCGTGCTGCTGCCATGGGGCGTGGGGCCGGCGGCGCTGGCGGCGACGGGCGCGGCGGGCCGCATCAGCAGCTTCAATCCGCGCGAGTACATTCACAATGCCAAGGCGCTGCGGGCCATGCATCGCGGCTTCCAGTTGACCACGGCGGCGGCGGCGTTGGCCCTGAGCGCGGCGGGATTGGGCGGCGACGCGGAGGGGCTGGCGGCAGCCGGGCTGGACCCGGAACGCGCCGGGGTGGTGATCGCGGCGGCGGACATCCAGCCGGTGACGCCGGATTTGCTGGCGGTGCTGGCGGCGCAGGAGGACAGCAGCGAGCCGGCGGGATGGGGGGAGGCGGCGCTGCACGGGTTGCACCCGTTTCGCCGGCTGCACCTGCTATCGAACATGGCGGCGGCGCATGTGTCCATTCTGTTCAATTTCCAAGGCCCGAGTTTGACGCTGACCAGCGGGGCGGAGGCCGGGGCGCAGGCGCTGGAGGAGGCGGCAGGGCTGCTGGCCGAGGGGCGCGCGGACGTGGTGCTCTGCGCGGCCAGCGACTGCCCGGAACAAACGCTGACGCCGGGGGAGGGGGAAGCGGCGGTGGCGCTGGTGCTGGAGGCGCGCGGCGTGGCGCAGCGGCGCGGCGTGCGCGGCGCGCAAGACTGGCGGGGCGGAGAACCGGACGCGTCGTGGGCCGAAGGGTGGCCGCAGTGCGCCGCGTTATTGGCGGCGTCGCGCGCCGCCGCTCGGGTGGAGGCGGGGTAGGGATGGCGCGGCGGCGGGAGGTCTGGATCAGCGGCGTGGGAGTGGTGAGCGCGCTGGGCGTGGGCGTGGCGGCGCACCGCGCGGCGCTGGCGGCGGGCCGGGGAGGAATCAACTGGATCCGGCATTTTCCCAGCAGCGGTTTTCCGGTGCGCATCGCCGGCGAAGCGCCGGCCGCGGGGCTGCCGCCGGGTCCGGGGCGGCTGCACTATTTCGCCGCGGTGGCGCTGGCGGAGGCGCTGGACCAGGCGGCGCTGCCGCGGCCCGAAGGGGGCGACGATGCGGCGCGAGCGGTGGTGTGGGCGGTGGGCAAGCCGGCGCTGCCGGTGGACGCAATGGCGGGCTGGGCGGCGACGGGGAAGGGATGGGACTGGAGCGAACTGCGGCGGCGTTATATCCGGAGCTTGCAGGAAAAGCAGCTGACCCCCGCGGATCTGCTGCGGCGCTTGGCGCGCGCCGGCGGGGCCGGGGGGCGGCGGGTGGCGTGCTACACCGCCTGCGCGTCGGGCAACGACGCGCTGGGCATGGGCAAGCGGATGATCGAGCGCGGCGAGGCCGAGGTGGTGCTGGCCGGCGGAGCGGACTCCCAGGTGGACCCGTTGAGTTTGCTGGAATTTGAACTCCTGGCGGCGCTGGCCCATCCCGCGCCGGGCGAGGATCCGGCGACGGTGTGCCGGCCGTTCGACCAGCGGCGCAGCGGTTTCGTGGTGGGCGAGGGCGCCGGAGCGCTGGTGTTGGAATCGGAGGATCACTTGCGCCGCCGCGGCGGGGAGCCGCTGGCGCGGCTGGCGGGGTATGGCAGTTCGCTGGACGCCTTTGGCCTCACCAAATGTCATCCGGAGGGCCGGGGCGCGGCGGCGGCGATGCGCGCGGCGCTGGCCGACGCGGGCGCAACGCCCACGGCGGTGGACTACATCAACGCGCACGGCACGGGAACGGTGCTGAACGACCGCGCCGAGGCGGCGGCCATCCATCGGGTGTTTGGCGCCGCGGCGCGGGAGGTGGCGATCAGCAGCACCAAGGCGATGACCGGGCATTTGATCGCCGCCGCCTCGGCGGTGGAGGCGGTGTTGTCGGTGCTGGGGTTGGAGGACGGATTTATTCCGCCCTCGCTGAACTATCGCGACCCGGATCCGGAATGCGACCTGAACGTGGTCACCGGCCGCGGGCGGCGGGGGCCGGTGCGGATGGTGCTGTCCAATGGGTTTGGGTTCGGCGGACAGAACGCCTGCGTGGTGCTGGCCAGGGCATGAACCCGAGAAACCATGGGACGGCGGGCCGGAGGCGCGGCGCGGGCGGGAGCGCGGCCGAGGCGAGGTATGCCATTGTGGAGGAAGGGCCATGCTAGAGGGCATTTTCGATTTTCTCGACCGCCGCTTCCTGCGCACGCCGGAAAACCGGCTGTGGATGGCGCAGCGGCTGCCGCCGGGGTTGATTACGCGCTTGCAGGCGGGCAAGTTCGCCGCGACGGTGCGCTATGCGGCGCAGCATTCGCGGTTTTACCAGGAAAAGTTCCGCGAGCACGGCATTGACCCGGCCCAGGTGCGCACCCATGCCGATCTGGGCGACTTCTTCACGACGCCGGAAGATTTGCGGGAACGGCCGGTGGAGGATTTTCTCTGCGCCAAGCCGGAGTTCGGTTTCGAAACCACCGGGACCTCGATGGGCATCAACAAGCGCGTGTATTTCTCCTACCAGGAGATGTTCGATTACGGCCGCGACGGGGCGGTGGGGTTGTACAACCTGGGGCTGCGCCCGGAGGATGTGGTGGCGGACGGGTTTGACTACTCGTTTTGGAACGCGCCGTTCACCGCCTATTACTCGATCATGGCGATCGGGGCGTTTCACGTCATCGGCGCCTTCGTCGAACCGCAGGAGTTTTACGACCGCATCAAGGTGTACAAGCCGAACGTGATCATGGGCGTGCCGACGCATCTGGTGCGCGTGACCGAGGTGGCGGAACGCTGCGGCACCTGGCCGGTGAAGCTGGTGTTCCTGGGCGGCGAGAACCTGAGCGAGCGCACGCGGCAGTACATGCAGGGCGTCTGGCGCGGGGCGAAAGTGCATCTGAGCTACGGCCAGACCGAAGCCTTCGGCATGAACGGGGTGGAATGCCCGGAAAAGGGCGGCTATCACCTCGGCGCCCTGGCGCTGACCAGCGAGATCTTGAACCCGGATGAGGAAGGCTATGGGGAACTGGCGTACACGACGCTGAACCGCACGGTCATGCCGCTGATTCGCTACCGCTCGGCGGACATCACGCGCTGGGCCAGTGACGGGGAATGCCATTGCGGGCTGCGGATCATGCCGCGGATCGGCAAGATCATCGGCCGCAGCGACGAGCTGATCAACTGCTCGATGGGCAACATCAGCCCGTACTGGTTCGAGGAGATGCTGCGCGGCGTTCCGGAGGTGACCGACGACTGGCAGGTGTTCGTGCGGCGGGGCGACCGCGATGACCGCATCGAGTTCCATTTGGAACTGGTCAACGGCGCGTCGCCGGAGGAAGTGAAAAATCTCATTTTCCGCAACATCGAGAGCCGGTTTCCGGATTGCTGGCGGTATTATCAGAAGCGATTTTTCGAATTCGATTTCCAGTTTCACGCGCCGCGGACGATTAGCGAAGGCCGCAAACTGAAGCGGCTGATTGACGCGCGGCGGGATGCGTGGAATCAATAAGCGGAGCCGCCGTCGGCCGCGGCTCACCAATTGCCAGGAAAGGCGGAGAGATCATGCCCACACTAGCCCAGAATGGCGGCGCCCGCGCCGTGCCCGCGAATGCGGCCAAGACCTATTGGCCGGTGGTCACGCCGGAGGACAAGCGCGCCGTGGCCGCGGTGCTGGACCGCAACGTGTTGTGGGCGATGACGACGCTGGAAGGGCTGCGGTGCCCGGAGCAGGATGCGCTGGAGCGCGAATTCGCGGCCTTCCTGGGAGCGCGGCACGCGATCGCGGTGAACGGCGGCACGGCCGGCCTGCACATGGCATTGGTGGCCAGCGGGGTGCAGGCGGGCGACGAGGTGATCACCAGCGCGTATTCCTTCCTGGCGACGCCGGCGGCGATCTTGCACGCGGGCGCGATTCCGGTCTTCGTGGATATTGACCCGCGGACCTTTAATTTGGATCCGGGCAAGATCGAGGCCAAGATCACGCCCCGCACGCGGGCCATCCTGGCGGTGGACATTCACGGACTGTGCGCGGATTACGATGCCATCGAAGCCATCGCCAAACGGCATGGCCTGCTGGTGGTGGAGGACGCCTGCCAAGCGCCAGGAGCGACGTATCATGGCCGCGGAGCAGGGCGGCTGGGCCGGGCGGCGGGCTTCAGCGTCAACGGGACCAAAAACTTCTCCGTGGGCGAAGGCGGCTTCATGGTCACCGACGACGACGAGGTGTACTACCGGGGCAACTGGCTGAAGCAGGTAGGCGAAACGTTGCCGGCGGACAACCCCACGATGCGCCATCAGCACCTGCTGGCGTGGAACTACCGGGTGCAGGAGATGCCCTGCGCGCTGGCGCGGGTGCAACTGCGCCGCCTGGCGGAGGTGAATGAACGGGGACGGCGCAATGCGGCGATCCTGGATGGATATCTCCAAGACATCCCCGGCCTGCGGGCGCCGTACATACCCGCGGGTTGCGTTTCCGTGTATCACAAATACCGGGTGACGCTGGAGCCGGAAGCGTTGGACGCGCCGCCGCGAGGACACGCGCTGCGCGACGCGTTCATGGCGGCCTTGACCGCGGAAGGCGTGGACGTGGACCTGTGGGGCACGGCGCCGCTGCCGGCGCATCCGATGATCAGCGCCCGCCACGGCTTTGGCCGGGGCCTGCCCTGGAGCTTGCATCCCGAGGTGGACTATAGCGACAGCGCCGACCAATACCCGATCACGCAGCGCATGTTCGCCGAGTCCTTTTGCCTCGGCAACGATGAGTATCCGATCTACGCCCAGAGTGAGAGCCTGATGCACGCCTATGGCGAAGCATTGCGCAAGGTCGCCCGGCATGCGGGCGAGTTGCACGCCGCGGCGGCCTGGCAAACCGCGACCTAGGCCGGCAGCATACGGTGCGGCCGCGGCGGGACCGGGCCGGCGCCGGGAATTGCAACGCCACGGGCCACGGCTTCATCTCCTTATTAGGAGTATCGCCATGGCCAGTCCCGCCCGCGTGCCCTTGAACCCGCAGCGGCGTGGACCGCAGGCCGAACGGCTATACGCCGCGCTGCAAAAGCGCATCGTGGGCCAAGACGCCGCCCTGGGTCCGGTGGTGGACGCGGTACAGACGTTTTTGGCGGGAATGCAGGCGCAAACCCGGCCGGTGGCCAATTTTTTATTTTTGGGGCCGACGGGAACGGGCAAAACGCATGTGGTGGAGTCGCTCGCCGCCGCGCTGTTTCAACACCCACGGGCGGCGATCAAAGTGGACTGCGGAGAATTCCAGCACAGCCATGAGATCGCCAAGCTGATTGGCTCCCCGCCGGGATACCTGGGACACCGCGAGACGCATCCGGTGTTGACGCAAGAAGCGCTGAACCAGCACCACACGGCGGAAATGCCGCTTTCGCTGGTGTTGTTCGATGAAATCGAAAAGGCCTCCGATGCGCTGTGGCAGTTGCTGCTGGGAATTCTGGACCAGGCGACGCTGACGCTGGGCGACAATCGCCGCACCTCGTTCGCCCAAGCCTTGATCTTCATGACCAGCAATTTGGGCGCGGCGGAGATGAGCCAATTGCTGACACCGGGATTGGGCTTTGCTCCTCCGGGACGGGGCGACCTGGAACGGCGGCTGGCGACGGTGGCGACGGCGGCGGCGCGGCGCAAATTTTCTCCTGAGTTCTTCAACCGCCTCGATTCGGTGGTGGTGTTCCATCCCTTGGATCACGGCCAGCTGGAACGCGTGCTGGATTTGGAACTGGAGTGGGTACGGGAACGGCTGGGCCACGCGGGCGCGCCGGCCGCGTTCCACTTTCGCTGCACGACGGCGGCCCGGGAGCTGCTATTGCGCGACGGCGCCGACCGCAAATACGGGGCGCGGCATTTGAAACGGGCGATCGAGCGGCTGCTGGTGCATCCGCTGGCGAATTTGATCGCCACGCGGCAGGTTTTGCCGCAGGACGTGCTGGTCGTGGATGTGGATGAGACGGGTACGGCCCTGGCCTTTGCGCGGGAGCAGGCCGCGCGGCATCGCGGGTAAGGGCTCCGCGGCTTACTGGATTGGGATGTAGGTGACCGCGCTGGCGGCGTTCACTTGGTTGCTGTCGGCGGGGCTGGACGGGGCCGGCGCCGCTTCCATCGCCGCGAGATCCATGCGCGCCAAATACTTGCCATCGCTGCGCAGGGCCAACCCGTAGATGGTGCTGTTGAGGCCGATCATGACCGTTTCCGCTTGCGGGGCGGTGGCATTGGTCCAATCCACGCCATCCGGTCCGGCGCCGAGTTGCGCCCAGCGAATGGCGGCCGGCGCCGCCGGGGCGCCGGCGAAGGGGGCGCTGGGCAGGGTCGCCACCGCCAAACAGCCGCCGGAGTTGCCCAACCAGGCCAAATGGCTGCTGGGCTCCAACTGCGCGGCCCGCCATCCTCCGCTACAGGCGCTGGTGACGCTGAACTGGGCCGCGGGGGCGGTGATGGCGCCGCCGGAGGCGGTGGCGGCGTTAAAGTTAATGGCCGTGTATTCGCTGCTGGCGGCATCGGCCAGGAGACCGAGCGAAGTGCTGGGATCAAAGGAGGCAGCGGTTAATTCCGACCCCAAAGTGAACCCAGCGGTGCTGGGCAGGGAATACGACTGGACGGCTCCGGTGGCGAGATTGATGACATTGAGGCCGGAGCCGCTGGAGGTGAAGTACGGAGCGAAGATGCGCTGGGTGGCGGGATCGTAGGCGATGTTTTCCGCCGCGGGAGCGGCGATGAGGCTGGAGGCGGCGCCGGTGGCGAGATTCAGGGTCAGATAGCCGGACGCGGTGTCGAGAATCGCCTCATTGCGGCTGGCGTCCACCACGGCGGCGCAGACGCCGCAGGTGAAGCCGTCACTGAAGGTCGTGGTGGCGCTGTTCGGGATGGCGTAGGTATTGGTGACGGTGTCGTTGGTCGCGTCCACCACCACCAAGCTGTTGGTGGTGGCGCTGGTGACCGCGACGGTGTTGGTCTGCGGGTCAGCCGCCGCCGCGGTGGGAGCGAAGCCGCTGGGCATGGCGATGTCCAACGCCGCGCCGCCGCTGGTCAGTTGCTGTCCGGTGTCGCCGTTGACCACCGCGACATGGTTGGCGCCGGCCAGGGGCACATAAACCTTATTGGCGAGAATGGGCGCGCCGCTGGAGCTGGCGCCGACGGATTCGATCAGATCCGCCAACGCGGAGGAGGCCGCGGGGCTGTCCGGTTCCACCACGACGTTCACCGGATTGGCGGGCGTGCTGTTCGGGCTGGTGATTCCGATCTGAGTCAAACCGGCGGCGTTCACCGTGACCGGGACGGTTAACGACTGGAAGGGCGCGGTAGCGCCGCTGGGGGCGACGACCGCGCCGGCGGCGCCGCTGCTGATGGTGGCGACGGAGTTGGAGTATAAGAACTGGCCGTGCAACGTAAGGGTATAGCTGTTGCCCTGGACCATGGCCGGAACCGATTGCGGATTGCTGCCGCTGGTCTGCACCGTGACCGAGGTCAGCACCGGCGCCGGGGTGGTCAGTTGCACCTGGGCCTGGGCGTGCGCCGAACTCAAAGCCTGGGCGCTGACGGTGACGACAAAGATGTCGTGGGCCGGTGGGAGGGCGGGCGCGGTGTAAAGACCGGTGGAATCAATGGTGCCGTAGGGGGCAGAGCCGTCGGGCTCCTTGCCGCCAGGCAGGTCGTTGCCGCTCACCGGGTCCACGATGGACCAACTGACCGTGTGATCAGTGCTGTAGTAGACCGCGGCCTTAAATTGCTGCGTTCCCGGCGAAATCTTGCCGCTGCTGTCCTCGGTGGCCAAGGGAATGACGACGGGGCCGAACCCGAGCGTTCCCGCCGACGGGTTGATGGTCACCGAAGGTTGGGGCGGCGGAATATAGTAATTCTGGCATCCGGCCAGCAGCGCCGCGAACGCCAAGGTGGACAGGCAAAGGAGAAGTGGGCGCGGACGCGGAAAGGGCAAAAGCACCATCCAGGCTGGATTTTGCGGCGCCGCCCCTGATTCCCGGGCGGCCCAGTGGGTAAAAGGGATTATACAAGAGGGCTGGCCTACAGGGCAGAGGGCAAATGCCGAAGTTGTGGGCTAAAAGGCGCAATCGCGGAATCTCAGGCGAACCCGCCTTCCCAAGGGGGCGAACGGGGCGGCTGGCTCGTCGGGCTGCCGCTGCCCGGCGCAACGGGCCGCGGTGACAAGCCTGGTGCGCCGGGCGCTAGGCGGCGCGGCGGCGGCGCGGCGCTTCGCTGCTCGCGTCCTCGGCCATGCCCTCGGTCCAGTGCAGCTTGCTCGCCTTCAGCAGTTCCAGCACGAGCTTGGCGGTTTCCTGCTCTTCCCGCAGCGTTTCCCGCAGCAGGCGGGCCGCATCGCGATGGCCCATTTGCTGCGCCAGGAAGCTGAGGGTCTCGTAGGCGGAGGTTTCGTAGCGCTCGATTTGCAGGGCCGCGAGCAGCGTGTTGAAATCCCGCAATTCGGGACTGAGACCCTCGGCTTCGGCGCTGTGCTTCTCCGCCATCAACCCCTCCAAACCGGGGCAAGCCGTTTCCCGGGACTCGGCGCCGATGGCATGAAAGACCGCTTCCAAACGCTGGAGATGGCCTTCGGTCTGCTTGCGATGGCGCGCGAAGGCGTGCTTGGCGTCGCCGCGCTGGGTGTCGCGCTCGGCGTCGGAGAGGACGGCGAGCAGTTGTTTTTCGGTGCTTTGGAGACGCTGAAGTTGATGGATCCAGAACTCATGCGCGGTTTGCATCCTCGCCCTCCAGGCATGGCGCCTGGCGAGGTTGGATGCGCCGGCCCGGGGCCGCGGCCACGCGCTTAGCGGCCGGAGGCCAGGGTTGGCGGCCGAAGGTGCAGCACGGCGTCGGCGGGCAGCGGCAGCGCATACAGGGCGCCCAGCCAACGGCGGCAGCGGGCGGCGAAAGCGGCCCGGGCGGAGGCCGGAACCGGCGCCGCCGGGGGCAGCTTGCGCCGCAGTTGCTGGAAGTTTTCGAAGCGCCCGAAATGGGTGATGCGGAAATCCAAGTGCGGCCCGGTGGCCAGGCCGGTCATGCCGACCCGGCCGATGGTTTGGCCCTGGCGGACGCGCTGGCCCACGTGCACCAGAATTTTCGAAAGGTGCAGATAGAGCGTCTGATAGCCATTGGCATGACGCAGCCTAATCATATTGCCGCCTTCACCGTCCCAACCGGCAAAGATGACGCGGCCATTGCCGAGGGCTTGCACCGGGGTGCCCATCGGGGCGCCGTAATCCACGCCCAAATGCGGACGCCAGATCTTCAAAATGGGATGGAAGCGGTCGTAGCTAAACGGGCTGGTGACCCGCAGGCGGACAAACTTCAGCGGCGAGCGCAAGAACTCCCGCCGCAGCGGCCGGCCGTCGGGACGGTAATAGGCGGGCAGGCCGGCGGCATCGGTAAAGCGCACGGCGCGATAGGCATGGCCGGCGTTCACGTACTCCGCCGCGAGGATGGGGCCATAGCCGCCAAAGTGGCCGTGGCGGAGGCGTTTTTCCACTAAAACGCGGAAAGTGTCTCCGGGACGGGTATCGGTGTAGAAATCAAGGTCCCAGCCGAAGATCTGCGCTAACTGGAGGGCCAGAACGTCGCGCTCGCCGGCGGTTTCCACGGCGGCGAACAACGAATGGCGCACCGTGCTGCTGACGCCGACCAATTCGGTTTGGAAATGCAGGCGGTGCAACTGGGCATCCCAATCGCCGGCGGGGGTGCCCGCGGCGCGGGTCAGCACCAGGGCGTGCCGGCGGTCCACGCGATAGCGCAGCCGGCGCGGCGCGCCGCTGGGGGCGGTCCAGAGAGTCAAGCGGCGCCCGGCGCGGATGTGACCCACATCAAATACCGGACGGGCGGCGGCGGCCATGGCGCGGGCTTCGGCGTTGGGCAGGCTCCAGGTGGCGTGCAGGAACGCTACGAAGGTGGCGCCGGGAGGCAGCGAGGCCTGATGCCGTTTCTCGGCCGGGGGCTGGGGGTGGGGAGCGTGGGTTGAAGAGCGGGAAGGCGTCGCCGCCGCGGTATGGCAGGCGGCGCCGGCCAAGGCTAAGGCCAAGGCCAGGGCCAGGGAAATCGAGTCGGCACGAGCGGCTGGCCGCAGGCGGGGCGTGAGTCGCATCCAGCGCACGGAGGCATTGTAGCCGCGTCGCGCCTATGGGAGCGACGGCTTTTTTACCGCATTGCTTGGCGGTACTGCCTTTCAGCCGAGCGGGGCAGTGGTGGATGGGACGGGCGGGCGCCGTTGCTTGCGGGGGGCGGCATCGCCGCCGGGCGAACGGGCGACGGGCTCAGGAGCGCTTCTGTGCGGCGCGCAGCGTACGGCCCATGCCCGCAATGACCAGCTTGGTGGCCAAAAAGCCAAGGGAGGTGGTAAAGCCCGCCGCCAGCACTCCCGCCGTAACTTGCAAAACGCCTGACATGATGCCTTCGCCGTATTCGGACGCAATTCATTCTGCAAGTCGGTTGCCACCTTGGTGCGATAGCCGACAGGCCGGAGATTTTCCGCGCCGGCTTGGCGTCCGGGCGCATGGAGCCCGAAATGGGCGGCATTGGGGCAAGGCGGGTAGTGGCGCCAAGCGGGTTCTTTTTACCCGTTTCCCGGCAAGGATTACCAAATTGCTTGGCGCGCGTCCCGCTTGCGCGCCGGCTGGGCCGGGCAAAAGGGCGCGGCCCCCGCGAGCGGCTGCGGAATTCGGGGCGATTCCAGTGGTGCGGGCCGCTGGCGGATTAAAATGGTGCCGTGGATGCGCCGGCGACATGGGGCCCGCCGTCTGCTCCGGCGCGCTGGAGCGACTGGCTGACGCCCGCCAACCTGGTGACCGAGTTGCGCCTGCTGAGCGTGCCGGTCATCATTGCCGCCGTATTGGACAGGGCGTTCGGTTGGGCGCTGGTATTAGCCGTTGCCGCGGGGGTTAGCGATGGGCTGGATGGCTGGCTGGCGCGGCATCGCCACGCGGCGGCGGTGTCCAAGCTGGGCGAGTATCTGGATCCGATCGCCGACAAGGTGCTGCTGAGCTCGCTGTTCGTGGCCCTGGCGCTGACCGGGGCGCTGCCTTGGGTATTGACCCTGTTGGTGTTTACCCGGGATTTAACCATCGTGGGCGTGGCATTGACGGTCTATCTGCGCACCGGATTTCGCGATTTCCGTCCCACCTTCCTGGGTAAGGCCAATACGGTGGCGCAGATCGCCACCGTGGCGTTGGCATTGCTGAACCACTTCCATTCGGCGGCGTGGAGCTTGCGGCTGGAATGGCTGGGCTGGGGCACGGTGTTTGTCTTGGCCTATGGGTCCGGGATTCACTACGCCTTCGTCGGCGCGCGCCGCTACCACGAGTGGCGGGGACAACCCCGCCGGCTCGCCGCTTAGGCAGAGGCGCGGGGTGCCGGCCGCGGGGGAACCAGCCGCGGGGGAACCAGCCGATTGCGGCCGCCCGGCATCCAAGGCCGATGATGGCGCCGATTCCGAGTGCGGCCGGGTCCGCTGGTGGGCGGGCGCAGGCCTGGGCCCAGGGCTCCGGGCGCAAGCTAGAGGCCGGGATAGGCGAATTCCAGCGCCAGCTGGAAGGGTTGCGAGCCGAGGGGCGGGAATGGCTGCGGCTGGGGCGGCGATTCCTGCGCCAGCTCCAGGAGCCTGGGGGCCGCCAGCGCCAGATCTTGCCATTGCTGACGGTGGCCGCTGGCGCGGGTTGGTTAGCCGGCTTTCTGACCGGAAGGCGCCGGGAGGGGTAAGCGATCATGGGCACGTTACCGCTTTCCAGCCAAGAACTGGCCGCGGAGATGAACCAGCAGCGGGAGGCGATCGGCGACACCGTGGACCGGCTGCGCCTGCGGCTGCGGCGGGAACTGAACCTGCCGCGGCAGTTGGCGGAGCATTCCGGCGTGGCGCTGACGGCGGCGGCGGTAGTGGGCTTCGTGGCCGGACGCCTGATGCGGCGAATGCTAGCCTGAGGGTTCCCGCGTCGGCGCCGGCGGGAGCCGCCGCCCAGCGCGGGAGCGCTGCGTGACCGTCCGGAGGCTGCGCCCGCGGCGCGCCGCCGCGATGCCGCGCTTGCCGCCGGACTTCAGCCGCATGGACCGCCCCACCGACAATGGCCTGGCCGCGACATTGCGTCCGGCCCGCCCGGAGGACCGGGAAAAGCTATGGGCATTGGATCAAGCCTGCTTTGATGCCCAGCTCGCATACACGCGCGATGAGCTGGAGGCCTACCTAGACGCCCCCGGCGCCTTCGCCCTGGTGCTGGAAACGGAACCGGGAAGCCCGGCCGCATTTGTGCTCGCCAGCGTAGGGCGGCGCGGCCAGGGCCACATTGTCACGCTGGACGTGCTCCCGGCGTTTCGCCGCCGCGGTTGGGGGCGGCGCTTGCTGCTGGCCGCCGAGCAGCGGCTGCGCGCCGCCGGCTGCCGCCAGGTGCGGCTGGAAGCGGCGGTGAACAATGCCGCCGCCCTGGCGCTGTACGGGCGCCTGGGCTATCGCGTGCGGCGCGTGCTGCGCGGCTATTACCACGGCGGGCTGGACGCGTTGTCGCTGGCCAAGCTGTTTTCCGGCGGCGACGGTGGGCCATAATGGAGGTTTCCATTCCAAGGACATTTCGAAATGGCGCTTTCCGCGAACCAGTTGCGTCCCGGCATGGTGATTCTCCATGACAAGGACCTGTTTTCCGTATTCAGCATCACCCACCGCACGCCGGGCAATCTGCGCGCCTTCGTGCAAGCCAAACTCCGCAACCTGCGCACCGGAGCGATGATCGAGCACCGCTTCCGCTCCGAGGACCGGGTGGACCGGGCCGTGCTGGATGAGACGGAGATGGAGTACTTGTACAGCGATGGCAGCGACTACCACTTCATGAACACGGAGACCTTCGAGCAGATTCACCTCTCCGCCGACACGCTCGGCGACGCGGTGCAGTATCTGCTCTCCAACCTGCGCATCAAGGTGGAGTTTTACGAGGGCAACCCGGTTTCCATCGAGCTGCCGGCGACGGTGGATCTGGAGGTGGTGGAAACCGAACCGGGACTGAAAGGCGCGACGGTGTCGAACGTGACGAAACCGGCGACGTTGGAGACCGGCCTGGTGGTCCAGGTGCCATCGTTTATTGATATCGGAGAGAAGATCCGCGTGGACACTGCCGAGGGCAATTACCTGGAACGCGTGAAGTAGGCCGGCGGCGGCCTCGCAGTTGAGCTTGGCGTTCCTGCGCCCCGGCGGTGAACGCGTGGGCTGCCGCCACCGGCCGGCCGGACCGTATCCCCGGCGGCAAGTGCCTGACCGGCCGGTTGCTTGCCCCCCGGGCCCAATACGCCCACAATATCGCTAGGCGCATGCAGGCCGTAGCGCCGGGGGAGGCGATGCGATGCAGAGTTTAGCCAACGCCGCAGGTCTGGACCTGCTTGACGAACTCCAAATCGTATCCAAACAACTCCGCCGCGATCAGCCGCCGGCGGTGCTGGCCGAGGAGTCGCTGCGCCGGGGGGAAACGACGCTGGCGGCGAACGGGGCGCTTTGCGCCGAGACGGGCCGCTACACGGGACGGTCGCCGCGGGACCGGTTCATCGTGCGCGACAACTCCACGGAAGGGCAGGTGGACTGGGGCAGCGTCAACCAGCCGCTGGACCCCCATCATTTCGACCAGATTCTGCGCAAGGTGGAGCGCTACGCCCGTGGGCGCGAGCTGTTCGAGCAGCGGCTTTACGCGGGCGCCGATCCGGAGCAGCAACTGTCCGTGCGCGTGGTCACCGAACGGGCCTGGCACGCGTTGTTCGCGCACCAACTGTTGCGGCGGCCCAGCGCGGCGCAGCGGGAGCGCTTCGAGCCCGAGATGACGGTGATGGTTCTGCCCGGCTGCATGGCGGCGGGTCCGGAGGACGGACTGCGGTCGGAAACCTTCGTGCTGCTGAACTTCGAGCGCCGCGTGGTCCTGATCGGCGGCACGGAATATGCCGGCGAGATCAAGAAATCGGTATTTTCCGCATTGAATTTTCTGCTGCCGCCGCGCGGCGTGCTGCCCATGCATTGCTCGGCCAATATCGGCGCCGGCGGGGATTCGGCGCTGTTTTTCGGCCTGTCGGGCACGGGCAAGACGACGCTTTCGACGGATCCGGAACGGCGCCTGATCGGCGACGACGAGCATGGCTGGGGCCCGCGCGGCGTTTACAACTTCGAAGGCGGCTGTTACGCGAAATGCATTCGCCTTTCGGAGGCCGGCGAACCGCAGATTTGGCGGGCGATCCGCTTCGGCGCGGTGCTGGAGAACGTGGTGCTGGATGCGGCGACGCGCGAACCCCGCTATGACGACGCCCGGCTGACGGAGAACACGCGCGCCGCCTATCCGCTGGACTTCATCGAGACGGCGGTGCCGTCGGGCCGCGGTCCGCGTCCGGAGCATGTGGTCTTCCTCACCGCGGACGCCTTCGGCGTGCTGCCGCCGGTGGCGCGGCTGACGCCGGAGCAAGCCATGTATCACTTTCTGTCCGGCTACACCGCCAAGGTGGCGGGCACCGAAGCCGGAGTGAAGGAGCCGCAGGCGACCTTCAGCACCGGTTTCGGCGCGCCGTTCCTGCCGCTTTCGCCGCTGGTCTACGCGCGCATGCTGGGCGAACGCCTGGCGGCGCATCGCGTGCCCTGCTGGTGGATCAACACCGGCTGGTCGGGCGGCGGCTACGGCGAGGGCAGGCGGATTCCGCTGGAACAGACCCGCGCCATCGTGCGGGCGGCGCTGGCGGGACAGTTGAACGACGTGGCCTGCGCCGTGGATCCGGTGTTCGGCGTGGCGGTGCCGGAGGCCGCGCCGGGCGTGCCCCGCGAGCTGCTTCGGCCGCGGACCACTTGGCGCGACCCGGCCGCCTATGACGCCAAGGCGCGCGAACTGGCGGGGCGTTTCGCGGCCAACTTCGCGCGGTTCGGCGCCGTGGCGGAAAGCATCCGCGCGGCGGGACCGGCGCGATAAATCGCTCCGGCCCGTGCGGCGCGGGCGCTGCGCGGCGCGCGCCGCGGCTACCAGCCGCCTTGCCCGCCGCCTCCCTGGCCGCCCAGCACGCCGCCGAGTATCCCGCCCAGCGCGCCCATGCCCATCGCGGCGCCGCCGCCGCCGCTGGTCCCGGCTTGCGCGGCGATACGGCTGACCAGGCGATCAAAGGACAGGGTTTGCAGGATGACGTCGCCGGGGCCGGTGAGCACGATGAAGAACAATCCCTCGCCCCCGAACAGCACGTTTTTGAAGCCTTTGACAAACTCGATGTCGTAGCTCATCCCGGCGTCGAACGCCACGACCGTGCCGGTGTCAATGCGGATCTGTTCGCTCGGCGCCAGCGTCTTGCGAATGAAATGCCCGCCGGCATGCACCAGCGCCGCGCCGTTGCCGGTCAGCTTTTGCAAAATGAAGCCCTCGCCGGCGAACATGCCGTAGCCCAGGCGGCGGGTGAAGGCCACGCTGACCTCCACCCCCGGGCTACAGCAGAGAAACGAATGCCGCTGGCAGAGCCAGTCCTTGGTTCCCACCGGCAGGGGATGAATGGTGCCGGGATAGGGGGCGGAGAAGCAGACCTCGCCGCCGCCGCTGGCGCTGGTGAAGCCGGAAAGAAAAAAGGAGGCGCCGGCCAGGGCGCGCTTGAAACCGGCGAACATGCCGCCGCCGGTATTGGTCTGCATCTGGACGTCGCCATGCATGTACAGCAGCGATCCGGGTTCGGCCAGCACGCCTTGTCCGGCGGCGAGCGAAAACACCGCCGCCTGCATTTCATAGCCGACCACGCTGTAGGGGACACCGGCCAATTGCCCGGCGGCGCCGGCCGTGGCGGGTGCGGCGGAGAGCGGCGCGCCGCAGCGCGGGCAAAAGCGGGCTTCATCGGGCAGGGCGGTGGCATGGCAGGCAGGGCAGGTAGACATGCCCCCACTGTAGCGCGGTTAGGATTTTCTTAGTCGTTAGGACAGTCTCTCGCTTATAACCGCCGCGCACGCCAACCAGCTTGATCGCTCTCCGCCGCCAGGCCACCATGGGGTTGACCCGTGCCCAACCTCAACCAACCCCCAGTGCCCGCCGACCCAGGAGCGGCGGGGGCGACATCCATCGCCCGGCTGGAAGCGCTGCTGCGCTCCGCGTGGCGGGAGCCGCGCCACCTGGATGAAGCGCTGGAAGCGCTGGCCGCCGCGCACGGATTGTCGGCCGCTGGGTTGTATCAAGCCGACGGGCTGGATTTCGTGCGGTATGCGGCCGGCGGCGCGGAGCATGGCCGGTTGCCGGCGCGAGTGGCCGTGCAGAGCGGCGGATTGTGGGCCGATGCGCTGCGCCATGGCGCGCCGCGCTTCTTGGCGCCGGGCGCCGAGGACGCCGCCGCGCAAGCGCGGGCGGCCTTCCCCGCCAAAGTCGGCCAGCCGCATGCGCCGGCGGCGGAATGGGTGTTGTACGCCGAGTCGCCGCGCGAGCTGCCGTTGGACGCCCGTCATGCGCTGCGCGGTTGGGCGGAGGCGCTGGCGGAAGCCGGGCAGTGCCGCGTGGCTCTGGCCGCCGCCCGGGCCATCGGGCAGAATTGGGCGGGACTCTTTCGCGATTCTCCCGTGTGGTGCCACACCGAGCACTCCGACGGCGCCATTGCCGAAATCAATCGCGCCGGGCTGGAGGTGCTGGGCCGGGAGCGGGACGAAGTCATTGGCCACCGGCTGGCGGAGTTTTGCGTGCCGCGCACACCGGTGCCGCCGGCTGCCGCCGAAGTTCCGGCGGGCGGCGGCGGGGCGCTGACCCCGGTCGAGGTGCAGATCCTGCCCAACCACGGGACACCCGTGACCATGCACGTATATCAGCAGCCGGCGTATGTGGATGGGGTGCTGACGGGGGGACGCAGCGTGCTGCTCAACGTCACCTCGGAGCGGGAGATGGAGCGCCAGTTGGTGGAGGCGCAGAAGATGCAGGCGGTGGGCACGCTAACCGCCGGCATCGCCCATGATTTCAATAATCTTTTGACCACGGTGCTGGGGCAGATCGAGCTGCTGCGCCTGCGCCACGCCCGCATCCTGCCGGAGGACGCGGTGGAGCGGCTGGGCCGGATGGAGAAGGCGGGGCGGCGGGCGGCGGGCCTGGTCAGCCAGCTATTGGTCTTTTCCCGGCATGATCCGCAGCAAATGGGGCCGGTGGAGATTTGGGCGGCGGTGCTGGCCACGGTCGAGTTGTTGCGTCACGGGCTGCCGGAAAATATCGAGATCCGCCGCGACAGCCAACTGCCCGCGGCGCGGATTTGGGGCAGCCTGGGGCAACTCCAGCAGGCGCTGGTGAACGTCGCGGCCAATTCCTTGGCGGCGATGCCCGAGGGCGGAGCGCTCAGCCTGGCATTGTCGCTGGCCCCGGCGCCGCCCCGCGCCGGCCGGTCCGCGCCGGATGCGCCGGGATGGGCGGTGCTGAGCATCAGCGACACCGGGTTCGGCATGACCGAGGCGGTGCGGCAGCGGGCCTTCGAGCCGTTTTTCACCACCAAGCCTTCCAGCGAGAACAGCGGCCTGGGCCTGGCCATCGTGTATGGCATCGTGCAGGCGCACCGCGGCCATGTCGAGATCGAAAGCTCTCCGGGCCATGGCACCACCGTGCGCATGTATTTCCCCCTGCTGCCGGCCAGCCAAACCAGCGCGCCCCCGCCGGTGGCCGAACCCGGCGGCGGCGAGCGGATTCTGCTGGTCGAGGACGACGCCGCCGTCGCCGACACCACGGCGCAGATGCTGGGCAGCGCCGGCTATCGCGTGGTGACCGCCCACCGTCCCACGCAGGCCTTGGAGTTGCTGCGCGCCGCGGCCGAACCCTTCGATTTGATGCTGACCGACGTCACCATGCCGGAGATGACCGGCTACCAACTCGCCGATCGGGTGCAAGCCGAGTTTGGTCCCATGCGCACCGTATTCGTCACGGGCTATGATTTCCAGTCCACCCCGGGTTCCAGTTCCCGCTTCTTGCTGCAAAAGCCCATCAATTTGCGGGACCTCGCCGCGGCGGTCCGGCAAGCCTTGGCGGCGGAACTGCCATGACCGGGGGCGCACTACCCGGCGCGACGGGCGAGCCCATGCGCCTGCTGATTTATGCGCCCCAGCCGCTGCTGGCGCGGTTGCTGGCCGAATCGTTGGCCGCGCGCGGCTACCATACCCAGGTGGAAACCGACCTCACCGCGCTGGCCGCGGCCGATGAGCGGCTGCCGGCGGGAGCCTTGCTGCTCACCAGTTCGGACGCGGCCCATATTTGGCTCTCCGCCCAGCCGCCGGCGCTGCGGCGCAAATGTCTGGTGCTGGGCGACGGCGATTTGGACCGGTTCGCCGACCTGGATTGCCGCCTGGTTTCGCCCGCCGACAGCTTGGAGCGCATCGAAACCGAACTGCGCCATCTCGCCCCGGCCGAATCCGAGCCGCGGCAGAAGCTTCTGATCGTGGATGACGACCCCGACACCCGCGCCACCATCCGGGAATATTTTCAGGCGCTGGGCTACGACTGCCGCAGCGCCGCCAACGGCGCCGAGGCGCTGGCCCGCATCCGCGAGGAGACGCCGCAGGTCATTCTCCTCGACCTCAACATGCCGGAACTCGGCGGGCTGGATTTTCTCAAGATGGTCCGCCGCCTGGACAGCAGCTTCGGCATCGTGGTGGTGACCGCGCTGCACGACCCGCGCGTCGCCGCCCGCGCCGTCGCCGCCGGCGCCTTCGACGTGATCGAAAAGCCGATCAACTTTCAGCACCTCGCCTATCTGGTGCGGATCCAAATTTCCTACCGCGAAATGCGCGCCCGCTAGGCCGTGTCGCTGCTCGCCGGCGGCGCACCCGCCGGAAACGGCCCGCGAAACCAGGCATCGCTGGGCGCGGGCCCCAGCGCGGCTGCCCACCCCGACGCGCACCGCTGCGCGTTGGGGGCCCCGGGTCCGCCGCGCGTCCCGCTTGCGCGCCGGCTGGGCCGATCTCCCGGCCGGCGGCGCAGCGCGCGCCGCCAACGGCTCGCGGCGGTACTAGCCGCGTTCGACCGCCATGCCCACCGCGTTGCCGCCGCCCAGGCAGAGCGCGGCGATGCCGCGGCGGGCATTGCGGCGCTCCAGTTCATAGAGCAGCGTAACTAGAATGCGGGCGCCGCTGGCGCCGATGGGATGGCCCAGGGCCACCGCCCCGCCGTTGACGTTGACCCGCTCCGGATTCAGCTCCAACTCGCGCATGACGGCGACCGCTTGCGCCGCAAAGGCCTCATTCAACTCATACAGATCCACGTCCTCGCGTTTCCAGCCGGTCTTCTTCCACAGGATACGGATGGCCTCCACCGGCGCCATCATCACCCATTTGGGCTCGACGCCGCTGGTGGCCTGGGCCACGATCCGCGCCATCGGCGGGCGTTGCAGCTGCTCCGCGCGGCGCGCCGTGGTCACGACCACGGCGGCGGCGCCGTCGTTGACGCCGGGCGCGTTGCCGGCGGTGACGGTGCCGTCCTTTTTGAACGCCGGCTTCAGGCGGCGCAGCACCTCCAGCGAGGTGTCGGCGCGCGGTCCTTCGTCCTTGTCAATGACCGTCGGATCGCCTTTTTTCTGCGGCACGGTGACCGGTAGGATCTGGCTGGCGAAGCGGCATTCCCGCATCGCCGCGATGGCGCGGCGATGGCTTTCCAGCGCGTAGGCGTCTTGCTCCTCGCGGCTGACGTGGTAATGATGGCTGACCAGTTCCGCCGTCTGGCCCATGTGGTAATTGTTGTAGACGTCCCACAGGCCGTCGTGGATCATCGCGTCCACCATCTCCACGCTGCCCATCTTGAATCCTTGCCGCGCGCCGGGCAGCAGATAGGGAGCATTGGACATGGACTCCATGCCGCCGGCCACGACGATGTCGCTTTCGCCCAACCGCACCGCTTGGTCCGCCAGCGCCACCGCCTTCAGCCCGGAGCCGCAAACCTTATTGATGGTCATCGCCGCGACGCTGGGATGCAGGCCGCCGAACAGCGCCGCCTGACGCGCCGGATTTTGTCCCAGCCCGGCCTGCACCACGTTGCCCATGATGCATTCGCTGATTTGCGCCGGCTCCAGCCGGGCCCGCTGCACCGCCTCGCGCACTACCATGGCGCCTAGCTCCGGGGCGCTGAGCGGCGCCAGGCCGCCCAAGAATTTTCCCACCGGCGTGCGCACGGCGGAAAGAATCACCGCTTGCTCCATCTCCGCACCTCATTTCCCAGTATAGGCGCGGGGGTCCGCGCCGCCCGCGCGGCGTGAATGCTATGGTAACGGGATGGCTGCGGTGGAGTTATTGAAGCGGTTTCGCCACGCCTTCGCCGCGCGTTCGGCGGAGGCGGGCGAGCGGCTGCTGCCGCTGGAAGGTCCGCGGCTGATCGCCGAGGCGCTGCGCGCCGGCGCGCGCGTCGAGGCGGTGCTGTTCAGTCCCGCCGGCCAGGCCCAATTCGCCGCCGCGATCCGGCCCCAGCTGTCCAAGCACTGCCGGGTGGAAACCGCCGGAGAACGGGAATTTCGCGCCGCCATGGACGCCGAGCATCCGCAGGGCGTGGCGGCGCTGGTGCGCTGGCGGGAGCGGACGGCGGAGGACCTGCTGCTTCCCCCGCCGGTTGGGGACGCGGCGCCGCGGCTGCTGCTGGCCGCCGCCGGCCTGCAAGATCCCGGCAACTTGGGCACGTTGATCCGCGCCGCCGACGCCTTCGGCGCCGATGGCGTGGCGGTGCTGGCCGGTTCGGTCAGTCCATTCAATCCCAAGGTGCTGCGCGCGGCCGCCGGCTCGCATTTTCACCTGCCCGTGGCCGCGGATGTGGATCCCGGCGAATGGGTCGCGCTCTGCCGCCGCCATGGCGTGCTGCTGGCCGCGGCCGCGGCGCATGCCAAGCTGTCCGCTCCCGACGCCGATCTGCGCCGCTCCCTGTGCTGGCTGATCGGCCAGGAGGCGCATGGCGTGCCGCGAGCGTTGCAGCGGGCAGCGGAGTTGACCGTGGCGATTCCCATGGCGCGGCAGGTGGACTCGCTCAACGCGGGCGTCGCCGGGGCCATCTTGTTGTATGAAGCGCGCCGCCAGCGCGCCGCGGCGCCGCGCCGGGAAATCAGCCCCGAAGGAACCCAGCCGCATGGCCTCGTTGTTTCCTGAACCGCCGGGAGCGGAACCGCGCCCCGCCATGCCGGGACGCCCGCTGGCCGACCGCATGCGCCCACGCGATTTGGATGAGATTGCCGGCCAGCGCCACCTTTTGGCTCCCGATCGGCCGTTGCGGCGGCAGATCGAGCGGGACGAAATCAGCTCCATGATTTTTTGGGGCCCGCCCGGCGTCGGCAAAACCACCCTGGCGCGGGTCATCGCCGGGCGCACGCGCCGTCGCTTCGTGCCCTTTAGCGCCGTCACCAGCGGCATTCGAGAGATTCGCGAGGTCATGGCCGGCGCCGAGCGCGCCTGGGAGGCGGGCGAGCGGACCATCCTGTTCGTGGATGAGATTCATCGCTTCAACAAAGCGCAGCAGGACGCGTTTTTGCCCTATGTCGAGAAGGGCGCCATCACGCTGATCGGCGCCACGACGGAAAACCCCAGCTTCGAGCTGAATTCGGCCCTATTGTCCCGCGCCCGCGTTTGGGTGCTGCGCGCACTGGAAGCGGAGGAGATCGCCGCCGTGCTGGCCCGCGCCGCCGCCGACGCGGAGCGCGGCCTGGCCGCCAGCTTCCCGCCCGGCGCCGCGCCGAACATCGAACTGGCGCCCGAGCTGGCGCCGCGTATCGCCGTGTTCGCCAACGGCGACGCCCGCGTCGCCTTGGGCACGCTGGAGGCGCTGGCTTTGTCCGCCACGCCGCGGGATGGCCGGCTGCGGCTGGGCCCCGATGACCTGGACGCCGCCCTGGAGCGCAAGACCCTGCTCTACGACGCCGGCGGCGAGGAGCACTTCAACCTCATCTCCGCCCTGCACAAATCCCTGCGCAACAGCGACGCCGACGCCGCCCTGTATTGGCTGGCGCGGATGCTGGAGGGCGGTGAGGATCCTCTCTACGTCGCCCGCCGCTTGGTCCGCTTCGCCAGCGAGGATGTCGGCATCGCCGATCCGCGGGCCCTGGAACAGGCGCTGGCGGCGCGCGATGCCGTGCATTTCATTGGCATGCCGGAGGGTGCGCTGGCGCTGGCCCAAGCGTGCGTATATTTGGCCCTGGCCCCCAAAAGCAACGCCTTGTATGCCGCCTATGGCCGGGTCTTGCAGGACGTCGAGCAAACCATGGCGCAGCCCGTGCCCCTGCACCTGCGCAATGCCCCCACGGCGCTGATGCGCGGCCTGGGGTATGGCCGCGGCTACCAATACGCTCACGAATTGGAGGCCAAGGTGGCGGACATGGAGTGTTTGCCGGAAAATCTGCGCGGCCGACGCTACTACCAGCCCAGCGGCGAAGGCTGGGAAGCCCGCGCCCGCGAGCGCTTGGCCGAGATCGCCCGCCGCAAGCGCCCGCCGGAATAGCCGCCCGCGCCGTGCACCTTGGCGTGTGCCGGGGCGGGACCGGGCGTCGGCCCGCGGCGGCTCAGCCGCCCGCCCCGCTATAATCCTGCCCTGATGGCTTACTCCGACCTGCGGGAGTTCATCGCCGCCCTGGAAGCGGCGGGCGAGCTGCGGCGCATAACCGCCGCGGTGGATCCGGTGCTGGAAATCGCCGAGGTCGCCGACCGCGTCAGCAAGCGCGTGGGCCCGGCGCTGCTGTTTGAAAATCCCACCGGCTATTCGCGCCGTCCCTTGCTGATCAATCAATTCGGTTCGCCCCGCCGCATGGCCCTGGCCTTGGGCGTGGATTCGGTGGACGACATCGCCGCCCGCATCCGCAAATTCCTGGACCTGAAACCGGCGCCCGGGCTGTTGGACAAGCTGAAAATGCTCCCGCTGCTGGCCGAAGCCGGGGCGTTCTTTCCCCGCACCGTCCGCACCGGCGCCTGCCAGGAGGTGGTGAAGCGGGACAATTTCTCCGTTTTGGATTTCCCCATTCTCCAGTGCTGGCCGGAGGACGGCGGCCGCTACATCACCTTGCCCTGCGTTTTTACCCGCGATCCCCGCACCGGCCGGCGCAATGCCGGCATGTACCGCCTCCAGGTCTTCGACGGCCAAACCCTCGGCATGCACTGGCAGATCCACAAGCATGGCGCCGAACACATGCGCGAGCACATCCGCGCCGCCTCCGGCGCGGAGGCCGAAGATTTCCTGGGCCGCGCCCATGCGCTGCCCACGGTCGCCCGCCCCGATGCCGCCGCCCCGCCCCGCGGCCGCATCGAGGTGGCGGTGGCCATCGGCGCCGATCCCGCCACCACCTTCAGCGCTATCTGCCCGGCGCCGCCGGGCGTGGATGAAATGATGCTGGCCGGCTTTCTGCGGCAAAAGGCCGTGGACATGGTGCGCTGCCAGACCGTGGATCTGGAAGTCCCAGCGAGCGCGGAGATCGTGTTGGAAGGCTACGTGGATTTGGCCGAGCGCCGCCGCGAAGGCCCCTTCGGCGATCACACCGGCTTTTATTCGCTCGCCGACGATTATCCGGTCCTGCACCTGACTTGCCTCACTCACCGCCGCGATCCCATCTACGCCACCACCATCGTCGGCGCGCCCCCCATGGAGGACGGCTACATGGGCCAGGCGGTAGGGCGAATCTTTTTGCCCCTGATGCAAATGCAGTTTCCCGAAATCGTGGACGTGCATTGGCCGTTGGAAGGCGTTTTCCACAACCTCCTGCTGGTCTCCATCCGCAAGTCCTACCCCGGCCATGCGCGCAAAATCATGAACGGGATTTGGGGCCTGGGCCAGGCCATGTTCACCAAATGCATCGTCGTGGTGGACGAAACCGTGGATGTGCGGGATCCGGCGCATGTGGCGTTGCATGCCTTCAACAACGTGGATCCCGAGCGTGACATCCAGTTCACGCTGGGTCCCGTGGACGCACTCGATCATGCCTCCCGCCTGCCCAACTTCGGTTCCAAGATGGGCGTGGATGCCACCCGAAAATGGCCCAGCGAAGGCTTCCAGCGGCCCTGGCCAAAGTTCATTCGCATGGACGCGCAAACTCGCCGCCGCGTGGATGCGCTTTGGTCCAGCCTGGGGCTGGACTGAAATTCGCCTGGGAGGCGGCCGGGCTGGCGCCGGACCGGCGCAGGAAGCCAATCTCGGCCGCCGGCGACTCTACCTCAACGGCGGCAACGTGGAGATACCCGAGAGCCCATCCCTAGCGCGCCTGCGTTGCCGGCCGCCACGGCCGGGCCATCCAGATCCGAACGGCTGCGCCGCCGGCGCTGAGAGAAGGTCTCCCCGATGTCCGCTCCGGAGCCGCGCATCGGTTGTTCCGGGTTTTCGTACCCCCATTGGCGGGGCGGGGTGTTCTATCCTCCGCGCTGGCCGGTGAAGCGGGAACTGGAGTTTTACGCGCAGCAGTTCGACACCGTCGAGCTGAACAGTCCCTTCTACCGCCTGCCCAGCGCGGCGACTTTCCGCCGCTGGGCCGCGGGCACGCCGCCTGGATTCGAGTTCGCGGTCAAGGCCAGTCGCTATATCACCCACATGCTCCATCTGCGCGGCGCCGCCCCCGCGTTACGGACGTTTCTGCAACGCGCGCGGCAGTTGGGCCCAAAGTTGGGCCCGGTGCTGTTCCAATTTCCCTCGTCCTGGGGCGTGCATCTCGACCGGCTGGAGGCGTTTTTGCCGGCTTTGCCCACGTGCTATTACTTTGCCTTCGAGTTCCGCCATGCCGCGTGGTTCACGCCGCCCGTCTACGCGGCGCTGCAACGGCGCGGCGCGGCTTTGTGCTGGGCCGTCCATCCCGATCTGCCCCCGCCGCCGCTGGTCGCCACCGCCTCCTTCGTCTATCTGCGCCTGCACGCCGGCCGCGGGCGCGATGGCGGTTTCACGCCGGCGGAACTGCGGCATTGGGCCAAGGTGCTGTCACAACAGCGCGCGGCAGGCCGCGCCGTCTACGCGTATTTCAATAACGATTCGCGGGGCTGTGCCGTGCGCAACGCGCGCTCCCTGCGGCGGCTCCTGTCCAACCACCAGCATCGGCGGCGGGCATAAGCTCGCTCCCGCGCGCGATCGCGAGGCTGCGCTGCAACCCCGCATCCGGCGCGGTCAATTCCGCTACAATCAACTGGCGGGAGCAACGGCGGCGCGGTGTGTTGCAGCGTACATCTCGTGAGCGCCGGTGCGCCATTGCACCGTAACGTGGCGCCGCCGCGCGATCTGGTTTAGCGCCGTTTAATGCCGTAGAGGCCGGCGTTTGCCGGTCGGCGCCATTTTTGCTGTAGCTTTTTCATTGGCAATACGTTCTTACGCTAGAGGGAGCTTTGTGTTGCGCCGTTGGACATTTTGGGGGGCGAGCCTGCTGTTGATTCTCGGGCTGGCATGGGCCGTCAGCCGGGGCGCCGTCTCGGTTCGGGCCCAAGCGCCCGCGCAGCCTTCCGGCGCCGGCACCTACATCGCCACCGCAAAGATGGGGCGGCTGGTGCGCAAGTTGCGCGTGACGGGCACTACGGAAGCGTTGCACTCGCTGACCATCCGCGTACCCCACTTCCCGGGTCCCGGCGGCGCCCTGACCCTCACCTATCTGGTCAACAGCGGCGCCAAAGTGCAAAAGGGGCAGGTTCTGGCGCGCTTCGATAGCATCGCGGAGCTGCTGGCGGAACGCAACGCCTTGGCGCAATACGAAAACCTCCAGCGCCAAGCCGAGGACAAGGTCGCCCAGAACGCCAGCGCCACCGCCACCTTGGACTCCAATTTCCAGGCCGCCCAGGCGGCGCTAGGAACAGCGCGTTTGGAATTGCGCAAGGCGCCCGTGCTCAGCCACATCCAGGCGGAGATTGACCAGGTCAGCGTCAATGATGCCAAAGCCCAGATCGCCAGCCTGAAAGTCTCCAATCACGACCAGGAAGTCGCCAACGCCGCGGCGCTGAAAATCTTGCAGTTGCAGGCCGACCAGCAAAAAGAAGAATGGCAACGGAACCGCGATGCGGTCAACAAGATGACCATGCGCGCGCCTTTATCCGGCATGGTCGCGCTGTTGCCCTCCTGGAACAATGGAACCTTCGCCCCGGCGCAAGTGGGCGACACGCTCTACGGCCGCCATCCGTTGCTGGAGATCTTCGATCCCACCGAGATGGAGGTGAAGGCCGAGGTCAGCGAGGCGGATGGCGCGGTGTTGACGCCCCGCATGGCCGCCAACGTGTACCTCGACGCCTATCCCCACGCCAAGTTCACTGCCCACCTGATGACGGTGGATCCGGTGGCGACCGCGGCCATGGGCAGTCCGGTGCGGAGCTTCGCCGCTCGCTTCAAAATGGACAAGGCCGATCCGCGCATTTTGCCGGATCTCTCCGCCGCCGTGGACATCATCGTGCAAACGGGAGAGCGCCGCTTGCTGGTCCCGCGGGGCGCGGTGCATTTTCGCCAGGGCGCGGCCTACGTCATTCAGGTGCTGCCGGATGGCCGCCACCGCCAGCAGACGGTGCAGTTAGGCGAATTTGACGCCACCAACATCGTCATTGTCCACGGGCTGAAAGCAGGCGATCGGGTGCTGGTGCTGCCCCCGGGAGGTTCGGCGGCATGATCTCCCCGGCGCGCAAGCGCTCCCATTGGCTGGCCATCGCCGCCGCCACGGTGGCGGTTATGGTTCTAGTGGCCGTGGCCTTGCCCCGAACGGCGCGGGCCGCCAGCCGCAAGGTTCCCACCGCCGTCACCCGCGAGGGCCGGTTTCTGGTCACGGTGACGGCGCACGGCGCCCTGGTGGCGCGCAAGTCGGTCAATTTGGCGGCTCCCCGGGTTCCCGGATTGACCATCACCTGGCTGGCGCCGCCGGGCAGCCACGTCAAACCCGGCGACCCTATCGTCCGTTTTGACGCCAGCAGCACCCGGGCCGATTTCAAGGCCAAGCTGGCGGCGCAGGAACAAGCCGCCGCGACCGTGCGTCAAACGGAAGCCCAAGCCAAGATCACCGCCCAAACCGATCAGCTCACCGAGGCCGAAGACCGCGCCGCGGTGCAGACCGCCAAGCTGACCGTCATCAAGGATTCCATTCTGGGCCAGATCCAGGGCGACGAGGCCAAAATCGCTCTCCAGACGGCGCGAGAAAAGTTGAAGGTCCAGGAGGCGAAAACGCACCTGGATGCCACCTCCAACGCCGCCAAAATCGCCGGCGCCAAGCGCTTGTTGGCGCAGGCCGCCTACCTGACGAATCTGGACCGAACCTATCTGTCCCACATGGTGTTGCGGACCCCCAGTGCGGGCATCGTCACGCTGATGATGAATCGCTCCGGGGGCTGGATGAATGAACAGCCATTTCAGGTCGGCGATTCCGTCTGGCCCGGCGCGGTCATCGCCCAAATCCCCGATCTGCACAGCATCGCGATGGAAGGCCAGCTGAAGGAATTGGATCGAGGCCGCGTCGCGGTCGGCCAGCCGGTGCGCATTCATGTGGACGCCCTGCCGGAACATGCCATCCCGGGCCGGCTGATCGCGCTTTCGCAGCTTACCGAGGTGGACTTCAGCGGGGGCTGGCCGCCAAAGCGAAACTTCCACGCCTGGGGCGAACCGATCGCCTTCAATCCCACGCTGCGCCCCGGCATGAATGGCTCGCTCGATATCGTCGTCAAGGAAATCCCCAACGCCGTCAGCATTCCCGCCCAGGCGCTTTTTACGCTCAACACCCAGCCGGTCGTGTATGTGCAAAGCGGCGGGGGGTTTCAGCCGCATGTCGTCAAGGTGCTGGCGCGCAATCCCGGCTCAATCGCCGTCAGCGGAATCCCTGCCGGCGTCAGCGTTGCGTTGGTCAACCCCAATCACCACGCCGCCCGTTCCTCGGGCGGCCGCTAGCTAGCTGACCCTGATGGCCGTCCTCGCCCCCCAAACCGCCTTACCCCCGCCGGTGCACCGCCGCCGCCACTGGCTGCCGCTGGTGGTGAAGGTCGCCGTCCTGCTGGCCGTGCTGGCGGGATTGGCTTGGCTGGCGGAATGGGGCTACAACCAAATCACCAATCCCGCCGCTTCCATCATTCCCACCGCGCGGGTGCGGCGCGGCACCGTGACCATGCGGGTGTACGCCGATGGCCCGCTCCAAGGCAGCCGCACCGAGGAATTGACCGCTCCTCATGTCGCCGGCGGGCAGTTGAGCATCACGACGCTCCTGCCCCCAGGCACTTTGGTCAAGCCCGGAGAAGTCGTCGTCGCTTTCGACACCTCCCAGCAGCAATACAACCTGGAGGTGGCCAAGAATAGCCTGGCCATCGCCCAGCAGAACGTCATCGAGGCCAAGGCCAACGCCGCCGCCACCGAACAGGAAGACCGTTACGCCATCGTCGCCGCCAAGGACAATGTCCGCAAGGCGGCATTGACCGTGCAGCAGGATCCGATCCTGGCCAAAATTGACGCCGAAACCAATGTGCTAGCGCTCGGAACCGCGAAGGCCACTCTCGCCCAGCTCGAGCACAACTTCGCCAGCCAGCAATCCACCGATCAGGCCACCATCGCGATCCAGCAAGCCGCCGTCCGCGCCGCCCGCGTGCAGGCGCAGATCGCCCGGCGCAATATCGCCGCCATGACCCTCCGGGCCAAACAGGGCGGCTACATGCAGATCATGCCCAACACCATGGAGCGGATGTTTTTCCAGGGCATGCCGCTTCCCGATTGGCAAGTGGGCGACACTCCTCATCCCGGCATGATGATCGCCGAGATCCCTGATACCCAGCATTGGCAGGTCATGGCCACCATCAATGACCTGGATGTCGGCCACCTTCGTCCCGGCCAGCCCGCTCGTATCCAGTTCGTCGGCTTGCCCGGCCGAGTCTTTCGCGGGCGCATGATGTACCTCGGCGGCATGAGCGGTCCTCCCTGGAATCGCCATGTGGACGCGGCCATTCAGCTGCGTGGGAATTCGCCGCAACTACACGCCGGCATGACCGCCAAGGTGATCGTCACCACCGCCGTGCTGCACAACGTCCTCTGGGTGCCGGCGCAAGCCGTGTTTCATGTGCAAGGCGGCGGCGGCTTTGCCACCGCCCCCGGTCGGGGCGGCAAACCCGGCGCGCACGGCCGCTTCCATTCCCCCGCCGCTGCCGGCGGCGGGTTTCATCCCGGCGGGGGCGCCCAGGCTTTCTCCACCCAGCGCGGGGGATTCAAGCCGGGCGCGGCGGGGGCCAAGTCCTTTTTCGCCAAGCGCGGCGGATTCAAGCCGGGCGCCGCTGGAGCGGGCGGCAAGAACGCCCGGTTCCATGGCCCCATGCATTTTGGCGCCGGCCGCCGCGGGTTGCCGTTCTCGCCGCAACCACATGCCCCCGGCAGCGACTACGTCTATCTGAAGACCAGCAATGGCTTCGTCCGCCATAACGTGACGATCCTGCGGGAAAGCGAGAGCAAGGTGGTGCTCTCCGGCTTGCATGTCGGTGACGTCATCGCGTTGGCCAACCCGGAGCAGAATGGCGGTTCCGGCGCGGGCAAAAAGAAACCGGCCAGCGCCATGCAAGCCATCAGTGGCGCGCACGGAGGCCGCCCGTGAGCGCGGCGATTCACCTTGCCGGCAGCGCTGGTCGCCATCGCGGGCCGGCCGCGAACGCCGAAAGCCGCGCGCTGCCCCTAGCCGCTCCCGGCCGCGGTTCCGCTTCCAGCCGGGCTGCGAGGCCGATGGCCGCCCGCCGCCAGAGAGGTTTCCGCCGTTGAGTTCCCTGACCGCGTTGCCGCCGCCTGCCCGTCCGCGCCGCCGTGAGCCCATCTGGCGCCGCTATCTTGCCGATTGGGTGCTGGCCGCCGCCAATCTCCGCTCGCAAAAGACCCGCACCCTGCTCACCGCCCTGGGCATGATCTTCGGCGTTGGCGCGGTCATCGGCATGCTCGCGATCGGCGCGGGCGCCAAACAGCAGTCCCTGGCGTTCATTGAGCGCCTCGGGGTGCGCAATCTGCTGATCCAGTCCATCCCCGCCACCAGCCAGCAGCAGATGCAGCAGCGCCGGCAGATATCCCCCGGCCTGACCATGCGCGACGTGCGCATTATTCAGGCGAACGTCGCCGGCATCCAAGCCCTTTCGCCCCGCCGCGACCTTACCCCCGCCGCAACCCTGCCGCAAGCCACGGGGCAAGTTCCCACGCTGTATGGTGTTCTGCCCTCCTATCAGAAAATTCACGATCTGGTGCCGCGCGAGGGACGCTTCTTCGATGCCCTGGATAACGCCGCCAGCGCTCCCGTCTGCGTGCTCGGCGAGTCCGCCAAGGTCAGCCTGCTGGGCTACGGCCGGGCAGTCGGGAAATACATCAAGATTGACAGCACCTGGCTGCGCGTCATCGGCGTGCTCGGCCAGGAATTGTCCGCGTCCGCCGCCGGCGGCGCGGGCTCCTCCGCTCCCGGCGTGAACAATGTCGTCTACATTCCCCTGAATACCTTCGACTATCGCTTTTACGACCAAAGCATGCAGTTGAAGGATCAGTTGGATGGCGTGGATATCCGGTTGAAGCCCGGCGTTAGCAGCGTCGAGACCGCCAAGGTCGTCAACGCCATCCTCACCTCGACCCACCATGGCGAGCACGACTATCACGTGCTGGTGCCCGCCGACCTGCTGGCGCAGGAGCAGCAAACCCAGCGCATTTTCACTTTCGTCATGGTGGCCATCGCCGGCATTTCCTTGCTGGTCGGCGGCATCGGCATCATGAACATCGTCTTGGCCACGGTGCTGGAACGGACGCGCGAGATCGGCGTCCGCCGCGCCATTGGCGCCCGCCGCGGCGATATCATGCGGCAGTTCCTGACCGAGTCGGTGCTGATTTCGCTCTCCGGCGGTATTTTGGGTATTGTTTTCGGTTATCTATTGTCCTGGACCATTGCCAAGGCGGCGGCCTGGACCACCATCGTCACTACCGGCTCCATCGTGGTGGCCTTCGGCGTTTCCGTGGCGGTCGGGGTCATTTTTGGCATTTATCCCGCTCGCAAGGCTTCACGGATTGACCCCATCGAAGCCCTGCGCTACGAATAGCTGTTCGGCCGGCCGCCCGCGGCGGCCCAGAGTCTTTTCTCGATATGCGACACCGAGTCTTCGGCAGCCTGCTGATCCTTTCGTCGGCCCTCTTTTGCCTGGCCCCAGCGGCCCAGTGCCAATGGATCCATCACTTTCATGCGCCCGCTCCGCGCATTCAGCCGGTCCAGAGTCTGAAGGCTTACATCTCCGGTGGCAAGCTGCGCCTCCGTCTCGAAGCATTTCTCCGCCTAGCCTTGTTGAACGACACCAATATCCATATTGACAAGCTGAGCATGTATTCCGCCGAAGCCGGCATCCTCAGCGCCCGTTCACCATTCGATCCCACCTTCACCATGGGGTTCGGCGCCACCCGCGATGTCACCCCCCAGTCCTCCCAGATCAGTGGCGCCCAAACCCTGAGCAATCTCTCGCAGAACGGCAATATCGGCTACAGCCAAGCTCTGTCCACCGGCCAGGATTTCACCGTCGGCTTTAGCTCCAATCGCCAGTCCACCAACAACGCTTTCAGCTTCCTGAATCCGAGCATCGCCACCGGCCTCAACTTCAGCGTCACGATGCCGCTGCTGGAAAACCGCGGCAACATTCAATACCGCACGCCGCTGGAACAGGCCCAGATCGGTTACATGGTCACCACCGACCAGACCGATGCCACCGTCGCCAACGAACTGGTCGCCGACGCCGATCAATACTGGGCCACCGTGCTGGCTCGCGATGAAATCACGGTGCAGGAGCAGGCCCTAGCCCTAGCCGAGAAATCCTACCAGCACGATGCCCTGGCGCTAAAATTGGGAGCCTTGGCGCCCGGCTCGATCTACCAGGACGAATCCCAAGTCGCCGCCGACAAGGTGAGCCTGGTGCAGGCCCAATCCCGCTACCAGCAGCAGTTGGTCCTGTTGCGCCGCATCATCGGCGCCGACTTGAATCCGGTGACGAGCAACATGCCGGTGGTATTGGAGGAAAACCCCGCCGAGCTGCCCGTGACGCCGCCGCCAATGCCGGTCAGCCAGGCCGTTGCCCTCGCCCTGCGCCGCCGCCCGGAATTGATCGCCCTGCGCCGCCAGGAGGTCTCCGACCAAATGGGCGTGCAGATGGCCCATAACGCCCTCCTGCCCCAGCTCAACCTCACCGGTTCGTACGGCGCCTCCGGTTTGGGCGGTGATCAGATCCCGGTCACCAGCAGCCTGGGCACCTCCGGCCAGTTTGTTCCCGGCGGCCTGATGAACTCGTTCCGCCAGTTGTTCGGTTTCAGCTATCCCACCTACGGCTTCAACCTCCAGTTCACGCTGCCCATCGGCAATAGCGCCAATGAGGCCCGTCTGACCAACAACCTGGTCTCCGTCGCCCATGACCGCTACGGCATTCGCCAGGAGCGGCAGCAGGTTATCCAAGACGTGCGCCTGGCGGATACCCAATTGAGCATGGCCGTCAAGCAGGTCAACTCCGCCAAGATTGCCCTTTCGCTCTCCAAAAAGAACGTCGCCGCCCAACAGCAAGCCTACCTGCTCGGCACCACGACAATCTTCGAGTTGTTGCAAGCCCAACTGCAGATGGCGCAAGCCCAAGACAGCCTGCTCAGCTCCTACATTTCCTACCAGGAATACAAGATCGCCTACCAGCGCGCCAACTGGACCCTGCTCAGCCACCTCCACCTGGCCATCTTTCATTAGGCGGCGGCCGGCGTCTCAACTCCCGCGCCGCGCCTCCAGGCCGCTGAGCGCCCATAGCAAACCAAACCCGACCACCAGCGCCAGCGCTGCTACCGGCAGCGCCGCGCCCAGGCCGTAGGTGGCGAAGCGGTCATACAGCAAAATGGAGATCACGCGCGGGTTGTAGGCCAGGATGATCAGCGCTCCGAACTCGCTGACCGCGCGGGCGAACATCATCACCGCCCCGCTCACGATCGGTCCCCGCGCGAGCGGCAAGCTGACGCGCCAAAACACCGCTCCCGGCCGCCGTCCCAGCGTCCGCGCCAACTGTTCATACCGCGGGTCCACCGCCAGGAACCCGTCGCGGCAAGCATGGATCAGATAGGGGCAGGCCACGAACACCATCGCCGCGGTAATGCCCGCCGCCGTGCCCACCATGTGCAGCCGCAGCACCGCCAGCGCCCGTCCCGCCAATGTCTCCCGCGCGAAGACGAGCAATAGCGCGATGCCGACCACCGGATGGGGGATCACCAGCGGCAGATCCAGGAACGCCCGCAGCGCCCGCTGTCCCCAAAACCGCCGCCGCGCCAATAGGTATCCCAGGGGCGTGGCTAGCAGCAGCCCCATCCCCGTCGCCGCCGCGGCGGTCAGCAGCGTGATCAGCAACGACCGTTGCACCGCCGGCGCCAGCAAAGCCCCGGCCAATCCTGGCGCTCCCGCCCACAGCAGGCGCAGCACCGGGAAGGCCAAATACAGCACCAGAATCGCCGCCGGCAGAACCATCCAGCGCAGCGGCAATCCCGCCGTGGATGCGGTCCGCCGGGCCGGCCAGGCGGGAGCCTCGATTGCGGGCGCTGGTCCCGGCGCGCTTAGCGGCATCGGGGCCATTGCCGCAGCCATCGCCGCACGCCCTGCGGCGCGCGCGCCAAAGCCCCGCCCCGGCAGGGCGGGTGCAACGCGGTTTGGTCGCTTGCCGCCAGCACCGCCCGTCCCGCGGGCGAAGTCAGCCGCCGTAGGAAGGCCAGCGCCCCGGGGATGTCTCGC